>SFNM01000164.1 GCA_004552725.1 Bacteroidales bacterium
AATTTATCATGATTATGGGCCCATCCGGCTGTGGCAAAACCACTCTTCTCAATATTATTGGCCTTCTCGACAAAGCTACCATTGGCGAATATAAACTCGTCGGTAAGTCCGTCGATCGCATTTCTGCCCGCAAAAAAGCCCAATTTCGCGCCAAAGAAATTGGCTTCATTTTCCAGAGCTTCAATCTCATCTCAAATCTCACTGTTATCGACAATGTTACCATGCCTCTTGTCTATAGTGGCGTTCACAAAACTCGTCGCCTCAAAATGGCCGACAAAATCCTCGAACGCTTCCAGCTCCGCGAGCGCGAGTATTACTTCCCTTCCCAACTTTCCGGTGGCCAGCAACAGCGTGTCGCTATCGCTCGCAGCCTCATCAGCAATCCTTCCATCATTCTCGCCGACGAGCCTACCGGCAACCTCGACAGCCGCTCATCGCACATCATCATGGAAGAGCTCAAAGACATTCACTCCCTCGGCAATACCATCATCATGGTCACCCACAACCCCTCCCTCACCACTTATGCCACTCGCGTTATCAACATGCTAGATGGCGAAATCGATACTGACATCAAAACCGTCGCCGACCGCGACTTACCAAAACCAGACGACGCCGAGAAAGTCGCCGTCCGTATTCTCAAGAAAAAGAGCGAAACCAAAGTTGAAGAAGCTAAAGACACGCCAAAAATCGCCAGTAAAAAGCGCTCCGCCAAGGTCAACAAAGTTGTCAAAAAATCCGCTCAAAAATCCACCAAGACCAAAGTCAAAACTAAGGATAACAAGAAAACTACCATCAATATCAAGGAACAAAAATAATGGGACTTCTACTTAGAACACATCTTAGCATCGCGCTCGATAGCCTTCACCGCAATCGCGCCCGCACTTTCCTCTCTGCACTCGGCATCGCCATCGGCGTCGCTTCTATCGTACTGATTATGTCTCTCACTGGCGGCATCGGCAGCCTCATTAGCGCCAGCTCTGACAAAAACAATGCCAACCTCATCCTCGTCCGTCCAAGCACCGGCAAAGAGCTCGCCGAAAATCTCATCGACGAGCTTACCGCCAACAACCAATATGCCAAGTCCAGCCTCACACTCGACGACACGACCTCTATCGCCAAGCTTGGCAATATTGAAGCCGTCGCCCCTATCGCCTCCAACATCTCCGCAGTTACTATTGGTGACAAATCCTATCAATCCATCAATGTCGTCGCTACCAATGCCGATCTCGTCAAAACCGCTAAACTCGCTCTCAAAAACGGCCAATTCTTCGAAGAATCCGGCACCCACAACAATGCCGCCGTCATCGGCCACGATCTCGCCACCAAGCTCTTCGGCACTACCGACATTCTCGCTCGCACTTTCCAGTACGGCGACCAAAAATTCATCATCATCGGCGTTCTCGAAAAAACCGATTCTCCTATCAACTACAATGGCGTCGACTTTGACAACTCTATTCTCATCGATATTAATTTTGCCAACTCATTTGAATCGTCCATTCAAATCCAGCAAATCAACGTTCGCACCACTACCACTGATTCCACCGAAAGTGTCGCCGAAGAAATCAAAACCAAACTCACAAATTCCAAGAAAGGTGATACTACCTTCCAAGTCCTCACCGGTAGCAGCAATTTCCAGCCAGCCGGCTCACTTCTTTCCATCATCTCAAGCATGCTTACTCTAGTTGCCTCCATTTCTCTCATCGTTGGCGGCGTCGGCATCATGAATATCATGCTTGTCTCCGTCTCTGAGCGCACCCGCGAAATCGGCATCCGTAAAGCCGTCGGCGCCTCATCTGGCAATATTCTCCTCCAGTTCCTCTTCGAGTCCATCATCCTCAGCTTCATTGGTGGCATCATGGGCATCGCACTTGGTTACGCTACTGCCTTCGCTATTTCCCTCATCACGCCTTTTGCGCCACACATCTCATGGTCTATTCTAGGCATTACCTGTCTCACTTCACTTATTGTCGGCATTATCTTCGGCGTCTACCCAGCCGCCAAAGCTGCCACCAAAGACCCTATCACCTCCCTCAAAGTTTACCGCTAAATTTCACCAACAAAAATATCTCCCCAAAGGGAGATATTTTTTAAGGCTTTAACCTATTTGGATGAGACCAATCTTTTCCATGAATTGAATGTCTTCAGAAGCCGCTCTAATACCGCGACGGAGCTGTACTCCATATTGAATGCGTGCATCCTTATCTTTTTCGCCATTATCATAAGCATATTGATGAATAGCTTTATCAAGTCCCCCGTTAGACCAGTTGCCTGTCGTTCCTTGCCTATATTGCAAATTCAAATCCGCTTCATCCTTTGTAATTGGACCACTCAAGCCCATATACTCATAGAAGTTGCCCTTCGCAGTGATGGTTTCACTCTGTGTAGATCCACTTTCTGCACTTCCGGACTCACTAGTCGAAGACGATGCCGCAGACGCTCC
>SFNM01000009.1 GCA_004552725.1 Bacteroidales bacterium
TCAAGTCGATTCCAAAATTCCCGAAGGCCCCGTTGCTGAGAAATGGACCAACTATAAAGCCCATCAGCGCTTGGTGAACCCCGCCAACAAACGCAACCTCGACATCATCGTGGTTGGTACCGGCCTGGCCGGCGCTTCCGCAGCCTCAACCCTCGGCGAAATGGGCTTCCACGTGCTCAACTTCTGCATCCAAGACTCGCCCCGTCGCGCTCACTCTATCGCCGCTCAAGGTGGTATCAACGCCGCTAAAAACTATCAAAACGACGGCGACTCCGTTTACCGTCTGTTCTACGACACCGTAAAAGGTGGCGACTTCCGCTCACGCGAAGCCAACGTGTACCGCCTGGCCGAAGTGTCGAACAACATCATCGACCAATGCGTGGAACAAGGCGTGCCCTTCGCTCGCGAATACGGCGGCCTGCTGGCCAACCGCTCATTCGGCGGCGCTCAAGTATCCCGTACTTTCTACGCTAAGGGTCAAACCGGTCAACAACTTCTGCTCGGCGCTTACTCCTCGCTCAACCGCCAAATCAATAAAGGCACCGTTGAATCGTTCACCCGCCGCGAAATGCTCGACGTGGTAATCATCGACGGTCGCGCTCGCGGTATCATCGTGCGCAACCTCATCACCGGCGAAATCGAACGCTACGCCGCTCACGCCGTGGTATTGGCTACCGGCGGCTACGGTCGCGCTTTCTTCCTGTCGACCAACGCTATGGGTTGCAACGGCTCCGCTGCCGTGCAAGCCTTCCGCAAAGGCGCTTACCTGGCCAACCTCTGCTTCACTCAAATCCACCCCACCTGTATCCCCGTTCACGGCGAAGACCAATCTAAGCTCACCCTCATGAGTGAATCTCTCCGCAACGACGGCCGCATCTGGGTGCCCAAAAAGAAAGAAGACGCAGAAGCAATCCGTGCCGGCAAACTCAAACCTACCGACATCCCCGACGAAGACCGCGACTTCTACCTCGAACGCCGCTATCCCGCCTTCGGTAACCTCTGCCCCCGCGACATCGCTTCCCGCGCCGCTAAGGAACGCTGCGATGCCGGCTACGGCGTAGGTACCGGCAACGCCGTTTACCTCGACTTCAAATACGCCATCCAACGCTTAGGCGAAGACGTGGTACGCGACCGCTACGGCAACCTCTTCGACATGTACCAAATGATTTCGGACGACAACCCCTACGAAACTCCCATGATGATTTTCCCCGCTTCGCACTACACCATGGGCGGCATCTGGGTTGACTACGAACTCCAAACATCCATCCCCGGCCTGTTCGCTATCGGCGAATGTAACTTCTCCGACCACGGCGCTAACCGCCTCGGCGCTTCCGCTTTGATGCAAGGCCTCGCCGACGGATACTTCGTGCTCCCCTACACCATGCAAAACTACCTCGCCGACCAAATCAAGGTGCCTCACTTCAAAACCGACGCACCCGAATTCGACGAAGCAGAAAAAGGTGTACGCGCTCGTATCGAACGCCTCATGAACATCAAGGGCACCAAATCTCCCGACGAAATCCACAAACGTCTTGGCCATGTGATGTGGAACCTCGTAGGCATGGGCCGCACACTCCAATCCTTGGTGAAAGCCATCGACGAAATCGAAGAAGTGCGCAAAGAATTCTACTCCGACCTGCGCGTGGTTGGTAAAGCCGACGACCTCAACACCGAACTCGAAAAGGCTCTCCGCCTCGAAGACTTCCTCGTTATCGCTCGCATGATGGCCATCGACGCCCTCAACCGCAACGAATCTTGCGGCGCTCACTTCCGCGAAGAATACCAAACCGCTGATGGCGAAGCCGCTCGCCGCGACGATGAGTATATGTTCGTGTCCGCTTGGAAATACACCGGCGAAACCGAAAAGCCCATCCTCATCAAAGAGCCCCTCAAATACGAAGCCATCAAAGTACAAACCCGTAACTACAAGTCGTAAAACCACGCATCCCGGCCCCTCCGGGAGCCAAATAAACTTCTAAAAAATGGAACATACTATCAGCGTAAATCTGAAAATTTGGCGTCAACGTGGTCCCAAAGAAAAAGGCCAGTTCGCCAACTACCACCTCGACAACGTTTCTACCGGCAGTTCGTTCCTCGAAATGCTCGATATGCTCAACCAACGTTTGGTGGAACAAGGTGAAGAACCCGTAGTATTCGACAACGACTGCCGCGAAGGCATCTGCGGCATGTGCTCCCTCTATATCAACGGTCACCCCCACGGTCCCGTGCAAGGTATCACCACCTGCCAACTCCACATGCGCAAATTCAACGATGGCGACACCATCACCATCGAGCCCTGGCGCTCCGCCGCTTTCCCCGTAATCCGCGACTTGATGGTCGACCGCACCGCCTTCGACAAAATCCAACAAGCCGGCGGCTACGTATCGTTCAACTGCGGCGGCGCTCCCGATGCCAACGCAATTCCTATCTCAAAGGAAGTAGCCGACGTAGCCATGGACTCCGCCACTTGCATCGGTTGCGGTGCTTGCGTTGCCGCTTGTAAGAACGGCTCCGCCATGCTCTTCGTATCCGCCAAAGTAAGCCAATTCGCCCTCCTGCCCCAAGGCCAAGTAGAACGCAAACGTCGCGCCCGCGCCATGGTGGCCAAGATGGACGAACTCGGCTTCGGCAACTGCACCAACACCGGTGCCTGCGCCGCCGAATGTCCCAAGAGCATTCCTCTGAGCAACATCGCCCGCCTCAACCGCGAGTTCATCAACGCCAAACTCCACGACTAATCCCCTTCCCCATACCCCAAAGCGAGCCGCCCACAAGCGGCTCGCTTTCATTATATAATAATTGCCACTCCAAAAATCAGATTCGGCGCAGCGAAGCGACCTCCGCCGCAAAAACCATAGCGAATTTCGCCCAAACGTTTGGCTATCTGGCGAATTATTGCTAACTTTGTCTCCAGAACTATAAAACACTAACCCCATGAAACGAATTCTCCCAATTCTGCTTGTTCTCGTCGCTTTTGCCACGCCCGTGTTCGCTGAAGACGATACCAATTGGCGCTATGTCGACGCCCAAGACCTACGCATCATCAACAAAGGCTGGGACAACACCCTTCGTCACTACACCCGCATCCCCGCCTACCTCCAAGACAGTGTTCGCCCCGACCTCTGGGAGCGCTCACAATGCTCCTCCGGCATCGGTGTGCGCTTCGCCACCAACTCTAAAAACATCGGCGTGCGCTACGAACTTCTCTGGAATACCCACCTTATTCACATGGCCGATACCGGACTCAAAGGCACCGACCTTTACATCCTCGAAGGCGACTCAGTGTGGCGACACGTCAACACCACCCGCCCTTACATCA
This sequence comes from Bacteroidales bacterium, assembly GCA_004552725.1. Taxonomy (GTDB): domain Bacteria; phylum Bacteroidota; class Bacteroidia; order Bacteroidales; family Muribaculaceae; genus CAG-873. Next base: position 3,320 of record SFNM01000009.1, read on the forward strand.
AAGACAAAGACACCAACCCCAACAGCCATTGGGTTGAATCAACCTACGTCAGTGGCCTCGACGGCGAAATGCACGAATTTATGATTTACTTCCCACTATACGATGGCGTAAATCAACTCTTCGTCAAAGTTGACTCCACCGCCGAAATCAACGCCGGCAACCCACGCGTAATCGACCGCGACCGCCGCATCGTAGCCTACGGCACATCCATCCTCCAAGGCGGATGCGCCTCCCGCACCGGCATGTGTAGCACCAATATCATCTCTCGCGAACTCAACAGCGAAGTGGTCAATATCGGCATCTCCGGCGAAGGCAAAATGGACTTCTGTATGGCTCGCGCTATGAACAAAATCGCCGACGTGGATCTATTCCTCATCGACCCTGTGCCCAACTGCACCGAAATGATGTGCGATACACTCACCTACGATTTTATCAAAATTCTGGCCGACGCCCACCCCAACACCCCGATTGTGATGATCGAAGGCCCTATCTACCCCTACGCTCGCTACGAAAACTTCTTCTCCGCATACCTCCCACGCAAAAATGCCGCCTTCCGTCGTAATTACGACCGTCTCGTAGCCGAAGGTTATAAAAACATTTATTACATAGAATCCACCGGTCTCGATGGCATCGAAGACGACGGCACCGTGGATGGTATACACCTCACCGACCTCGGTTTCCGACACTATGCCGACCTCATTGTGCCACGTCTAAAGCAGATTTTAGGCTGGTAAACCCATATTTTTTAGCAAAATGTAATTATTTTTGCGAAAAGTTGTTGTTTTCTCAAAAATAATACTTACCTTTGCCACCAACTAACCATAACCTGTTTTTTTCAGCTATTTACCCTAAATCGATATGTTAGAGAAAACAAACGTAAAAGTCCTCGACAAGGTTGTCGTGCGCTTCTCGGGCGACTCTGGCGACGGTATGCAACTCGCCGGCAACATCTTCACAAATGTGTCGGCCGGCGTGGGCAACCAAGTGTCAACGTTCCCCGACTATCCCGCCGAAATCCGCGCCCCGCAAGGCTCCCTCAGCGGTGTCAGCGGCTTCCAAGTGAGCGTCGGTATGTCGGTCTACACCCCCGGCGACGCCTGCGATGTCCTCATCGCCATGAACCCCGCTGCTCTCAAGCAGAATGTGAAGTTCCTCAAACCCGGCGGTGTAATCATCGTCGACATCGACTCTTTCAAAGAAGTCGACTTGCGCAAGGCTAAATTCGAAACCAACGAGCCTTTTGCAGAACTCAACATCAAAAACCAAGTAGTCGAAGTGCCCGTCACCTCTATGACCAAAGCCGCTCTGGCCGACTCCGGCCTCGACAACAAGAGCGTGCTCAAGTGCCGCAACATCTTCGCCCTCGGCCTGGTGTGCTGGCTCTTCGACCGCCCAATTGAAAGCGCTCTCCGCCACCTCAAAGCCAAATTCGCTCGAAAACCGGCCATCTTCGAGGCTAATGCCAAAGTAATCGAAGCCGGTTTCAACTACGGACACAACATCCACGCTTCCGTGTCGACTTATCGCATCGAAAGCGACGAGCCCACTCCCGGCGTGTACACTGATATCAACGGCAACACCGCCACTGCTTGGGGCCTCATTATGGCTGCCCAAAAAGCCGGACGGCCCTTGTTCCTCGGCTCATACCCCATCACCCCGGCTACCGACATCCTCCACGAACTTGCCAAGCGCAAAGACCTCGGCGTGAAAGCCGTGCAAATGGAAGACGAAATCGCCGGCGTTTGCTCTGCTATCGGCGCTTCCTTCGCCGGCAACTTAGCCGTGACCTCCACCTCCGGCCCCGGCCTCGCCCTCAAGAGCGAAGGCATCGGCCTGGCAGTGATGGCTGAACTTCCCTTGGTGGTAATCGACGTGCAACGCGGCGGTCCTTCCACCGGTCTGCCCACCAAAACCGAGCAAACCGACTTGTTCCAAGCGCTTTACGGTCGCAACGGCGAATCACCCCTCGCTGTAGTTGCCGCCGCTACCCCCACCGACTGCTTCACCATGGCTTTCGAAGCCGCTCGCATAGCCCTGGAACACACCACCCCGGTAATCCTCCTCACCGACGCATTCATCGGCAACGGCTCCAGCGCATGGCGCATCCCCGAAGATAACGAATACCCCACTATCCACCCGCGCCACGCCACCGCCGACCAAATCGCAGCCAACGGCTATCGTCCCTACGACCGCGACCCCGAAACTCTCGCTCGCCTCATGGCCGTGCCCGGCACCGAAGGCGGCCAGCACCGTCTGGGCGGCCTCGAAAAGGACTTCACCACCGGCGCTATCTCCAACGACCCCGCCAACCACGAAAAAATGGTGCAAACCCGTCGCGAAAAGATTGCCCGCATCGCCAACGACATCCCTGCCATCGAAGTCCTCGGCAATGCCGATGCCGACACCCTGCTGGTAGGCTGGGGCGGCACCTACGGCCACATCCGCGCCGCCGTCGACCAACTCAATACCGAAGGCACTCCCGTGGCTATGGCTCACTTCCGTTACATCAACCCCCTGCCCGCCAACGCCCTCGACGTACTCCGTCGCTACAAACGCGTCATTGTGGCTGAACTCAACACCGGTATGTTCGCCGACTTCCTCCAAAGCAAACTCGCCGGCAAAGAAATTCTCCGCGTAAACAAAATCCAAGGTCAACCCTTCAACGTAGGCGAAATCGTAGACAAAGTAAAAGAACTTACTCAACAACGCTAAGTCATGGATAACCAACAATATACCCCCGCCTCGTACAAAAGCGACCAGGCTGTGCGCTGGTGCCCAGGTTGCGGCGACCACGCTATCCTCAACACACTCCACAAGGCTATGGCTACCCTCGGTATCCCACCGCATAAAACCGCCGTTATCTCCGGCATCGGTTGCTCTTCTCGCCTGCCTTACTACATGAACACCTACGGCTTCCACACCATCCACGGGCGTGCTGCCGCTATCGCTACAGGCTTCAAAGTAGCCAACCCGCAAATGACCGTGTGGCAAATCTCCGGCGACGGCGACGGCCTTGCCATCGGTGGCAACCACTTCATCCACGCCGTTCGTCGCAATATCGACATCAACATCTTGCTATTCAACAACAAGATTTACGGTCTCACCAAAGGTCAATACTCCCCCACAAGCGCTCGTGGCTTCGTGTCGAAATCATCGCCCTACGGCACCACCGAAGACCCCTTCATCCCCGCTGAATTAGTGTTCGGCGCGCGCGGCACTTTCTTCGCCCGCTCCATCGACGTAGAACTCGCCACCAGCCAAGAAGTGATGGTAGCCGCCGCCAAGCACCACGGCGCGGCTGTGTGCGAAATCCTCCAAAACTGCGTGATCTTCAACAACGGTATCCACAATCCCATCACCGACAAAGAAGTGCGCGCCGACCGCACAATCCACCTTCGCCACGGCGAAAAAATGCTCTTCGGCAAGGACAACAACCGCGGCCTGGTGCAAGACGGCTTCGGCCTCAAAGCAGTGACTATCGGCGAAGATGGCTACACCATCGACGACGTGCTCGTACACGATGCCCACTGCCAATCCAACTTCCTCCACCAACAACTTGCCATGATGGACGGCGAAACCCTCCCCTTGGCCGTTGGTGTAATTCGCGATGTCGACGCTCCCGCCTACGACTCTGCCGTTGAGCAGCAAGTAGCAGAAGTGCGCGCTCGCAAAAACTTCCAATCGTTGCGCGACATGATTCTCGCCGGCGAAACCTGGACAGTAGAATAACATCCAATTTCCCCTTATATCACCGCGAGTGCTCGGGCCGTGAGGTTCGAGCACTCTTTCTTGGGTGTAGCAAGTATGGTCGATAGGCGAATTGCCCAACGACTACATCTGAGCCATAGTGAACAGACAGGTGTCGATGTCGTAGCCGGCAAGCACCTTTGTGCGAAGGTGCTCCACCTTGGAAATGAACGTCTCGGGATGATAGTTGGCCGCAGAGCGCTTCACTTCAGCCACCAAGGCGGAGTGGCCGTCGGTACGCAGAGCCACGATATCGACCTCGTTGGCGGCTTTACCCGCGCGTGCTTCCCACCACGAGCCAATGTCGCGAAAACCGCCCTCTTCCATGAGTTTCTGTCGGAAGTAGCGTTCGAGGATTATCCCGGAATAAGTAGGATAATCTCGCAAGACAAGCGTCTGCAAGTCGGCGTAGTTGTCGATTTCCACCATAGTTCGATTTCGTTCAATGAATCTAAACCAATACTGCAAGAAGTTGTCGGTGATACGATAGCGCACCACATTGCGGCTACCCGGTTTCGACAAAATTGGACGAAATTTGGTGATAATATTGTAGGTATTCTCCAGGCGGTCAAGGTGTCCGCCAATCAATGCGCCGCCCAACGCAGCGGTGATGTCACTTTGCGATGTGTATCCGCGCGCAATGCAAAGTAGCACAGAGAAGTATGTGCCGTACTCGCGTCCGAATTCAGTAATTAGCAAATGCCGACCTTCATCGATAAAAGGCGACATATTCGAAGCGGTGAAGCGCAGCATCTCTTCGGCCGTGAGATGGCCGTTGTCGCAGAGCAGTTCCACGTACTTGGGTATACCGCCGGTAATGGTGTATAGCGCCAACAAGTCATCGTTTGAATACGAAGGATTGTAGTCGCGCAGTATGTCTTTCAACACGGCGATGCGAAATGGGCGTAAGTTGATGATGTTGTCAGCACGACCGAAAAGCGGCTCGTGCGCATCAGTGAAAATGCGCTGCATCATTGACTGTGCTGAACCAGACAGCAACAAATTCATTCGGGTGTCGTAGCGATACGAGTCCCACAGATTCTGCATATCACTAAAGACCGTGGGATTTACGTTCATGAACTCTTGAAACTCATCAATCGCTACAGTCATCGGACACGTTCGCGCCTTCTCCAACAGGTAGCGCATCACGGCTGCCACGGAGCGTAGCCCATCAGGTACATAGCCCAACTTGGCGCGAATTTCAGTGGCGAAGTCGTCGACCAACGCCGCCTCTGTTTTGCGTCCTGTGAAAAAGTAGAGCAGTGGGGTGTCGTTGCCATCGAACGCCTTGCGTATCAAACTGGTTTTGCCTATGCGCCGGCGACCGGTAATTACAGTCATACGAGAGTTGCGCGTATATGCCAAATCGCGTATACGCCTCAACTCTGCTATCTCGCTCTCCCGATTGTAAAATCTCATAAAGTGTAGAAATTAGTTAGTGCAACGGTGGTTAAATTAACCACCGTTGCAAAGTTACAAATAATTTCGCACACACGCAAGCATCCCTTGCAAAAGGATGATAGTGAATGGCAGAGGGGATTAGAGGTTGGTGGGGTCCCAGCGATAGAGGCGGTCGGAGGGGCGGATTTTGGCTGGGACCGGGATGGAGAAGGCGTCGCCTTTGCGGGCCACGGACACGCTGTGGCAGTCGACTTGGATGTCGGTGACGGTAATCATCAACGCGCCGGTGGTAGGGCCGGTGATGACGATTTCGTCGCCCACGTGGAGTTCGCCGGCTTCCATCACGAATTCGCCCACGCCCAGGCGCGAGTAATATTTCACGCCCTTTGCTACATAGTGCTTCACGCGGGTGGCAGAGGAGCCGTATTTGCTCGACCATTCGCCGAGGCGTTGGCCCAGGTAGTAGCCGTCCCAGAAGTCGCGGTTGAAGATTTTGCGCAGTTGTTCGTCCCATACGGCGATTTTTTCCTCGCAAAATGTGTCTTGGCAGATGGCGTCGATGGCTTCGGAGTAGCAGCGCACGGCTGTTGACACGTACTCCGGCCCGCGTGCGCGGCCTTCGATTTTGAACACGCGCACTCCGGCATCGACCATTTTGTTGAGGAAATGAATGGTTTTCAAGTCCTTAGGCGACATGATGTACTTGTTGTCTACATTTAATTTGTCGCCGGTTTCCAAATCGGTCACTTCGTATCCGCGGCGGCAAATCTGCGTGCAAGCGCCGCGGTTGGCGCTGGAATTCATCTGATGGAGCGAGAGATAGCACTTGCCGCTGACGGCCATGCACAATGCGCCGTGGCAGAACATCTCGATGCGCACCAATTCGCCGCGCGGTCCGCGGATATCATCGCGAATTATCGCTTGATGGATGGCGCTGACTTGCTCCATATTGAGTTCGCGGGCAAGCACCACTACGTCGGCCCACTGCGCGTAGAAGCGCAGCGCCTCGGTGTTGGACACGTTGCATTGGGTGGAGATATGCACTTCTACACCGCGCGAGCGGGCGTAAAGGATGGCGGAGATGTCGGAAGCGATGATGGCGGAGATGCCTGCTTCGGCCACTGCGTCGATGATTTGGTGCATGTGGTCGATGTCGCTATCGTACATTATGGTGTTAACGGTGAGGTAGGTTTTGACGCCGGCCGCGTTGCAGGTGGCGGCGATTTGGCGTAGGTCGTCGAGGGTGAAGTTGGCGCTGGAGCGGGAGCGCATATTGAGGCCTTCTACCCCGAAGTACACGGAGTCGGTGCCGGCGGCAATAGCCGCTGCAAGGCTGTCGTAACTCCCTACCGGGGCCATTATCTCGAAGTCGTGGCGTTGCATAGTGTCGAAATTAGGTTGTTTGGTTATAAACACCAAAGCCCGGGCGACCCACAGGTCGTCAGGGGCTGGTGTATGATTGGTTAACGGCCGTAGCCGCTATTGGTTGCCTACTTATTGAGCGGGTGCTTGCTCGGGAGCGGGAGCAGGCGCGTCAGTGGCGAATTGGTTGGTCGAAGTGGTGGGCGCGGGTGATTCGGTGCTCTGAGTGCGGGTTTCCTGGCCGTTGGAGGCTTTGGGCATGGTGTAGGCCGATGCAATGGAGAGCACAACAATGAGGCCGGCCAAAGTCCAAGTGGTCTTTTCGAGGAAACTGTTGGTTTGGCGCACACCCATCATGGCTCCGGCTTCGCCGAATTGAGATGACAGGCCGCCACCTTTGGATTTTTGAATCAGAACGATGCCGATGAGCAACAGCGACACCAATACGGTCAATACAATGATTACTACGTACATTTTTAATTAATTTATAATTGCTTTATTATGATTTTGTTCGTTATTTTGAGGCGTTTTGGGCCGGTGAATACTTTGCGTTGATGATTAATTTTCGCAAAAAACGCAATTGGTCTGCAAAGTAAGCACTTTTTTTTGGATAATTCAAACTTAAATTGGAAATAATGTCGTAAGCACGCTCATATCGGCCCTGTTTTATGAAAATTTTAGCCAAACTTTCGCTCAAAAGGGTGTTTTCGGCTGGTTTTGCTTTCGACGAGGAGTGAGTTGGCATCGGTGGACGTTGAGGCGGCTCTTGGGGGGCTAGGGGCTTTGACGATGGCACCGGATTTTCGGCCAGGAATGCATCGATGAGGGCATCTTGGGAGCCGGCTTGGGCCTCGCCGGGCTTTGGCTCTGTGCGTGCCAATTGCTCGGCATAGTCGGGCACGGGATTGAAAATCATACGCTCCAACAGGGCGTCTTCCTCCGGACTTTGGTGGCCGTAGGTCGACAGGAAGGTGTCGATTGCGCTTATGGTCGAGGGGCGTTCGGGCTCTTGCATCGGCGGGTAGAAGTTGTCGAAGCCGGAGCCGGTGGGGTCGATGAAGTTGATGGTAGCGCGGAGGTCGCCTTGCAGCAATGCCACGTGCTGCTGCAACTCGCCGCGCGTCGACTCACTTAGCGATGTGTCGTAGCGCAACAATAGCGCGGCGGCTATCGTCGAGGCCGGAGCCTGAGCGTTGATGCTGCGCAGTGTGGCGAAGTCCTCGGCGGTGAGGGCTTCGGGATGCGTGGCAGCGCGTTGAAGAATTTCGCTAAGTGTGCTCATTTTCAGTTTGTTACCAGTTGCCAAGGGTGGCGTTGAATATTAAGTCGACCAATTCTTTGGTGATTTGCTGACACAAATCGTCTTGCACATCATTGAGCATGAGCGTGGCGTCGAAGTCGCGATATGCCGAGAATGATTGGTCGATATTGTTTTTGTCGTTTTTTTCGTCGATGTATTTTACTCTTACAGTGATAGTTAGGCGAGTTTTCGAGGCGTAAGCATCTTCGGTCACGGCCTGTGGAGTGAGGGCATAGCCGGTGATTTCGCCTTCGATACGCAAATCTGAAGCGCTGTCGACCACTCTCAGCCGTGTATTGCGGTTGATATAATCGAGCAACTCATTCTCAAAGGTTTGCTGCAAGGGGGCATATACCAACGCAGCGCGGATGGGAAATTCGCTCACGGAGATGGTGCGATACACAGTGTAGTCAAGCGCCGACCCGTTGAGTTTGTACGAAGGCACGCAACCGCCTGTGGTCAAAGCCATTAGCCCGACTACTGCCATAGCAATTATGTGTGTATATATCCTATTCCAAACCATATTCTTTGATTTTTCTGTAGAGGGTGCGAATTGATATGTTGAGTTCTTCGGCGCTTTCGCGGCGTCGGCCGCCGTTGCGAGCCAAGGCGTCGGCGATGGCCTGCCGCTCGCGGTTCTCGAGGGTTTCGGGGCGCGACTCCAACGGCTGAGGCGCCACTTTGTGCTCTGTGGCCGGTGCTTCGGAGTAGTCGGTGAATTCTTCGTCGGCCTCGGCGAAGCGCGATAAACGCTTGGGCGCCGACAGCAGTCCGGGCTGATGCTCCATGCCCTTGCCCATTTTCTGCTCAAGGCGGTCGATGCGGCTCTGCAGTTGGAGTATCAGGTTGAGCAGCATCTCACGTTCTTGCTCATAGTCGTGGTTGGGCCGCGTGGTCAGCGCCGTGGCCGTCTGCGCGGCATAGTCGGGCAGATAGCCGCGAATCATGTCGGCAGTGATGCTTTCGCCTGCCTCGAAGAGCGCCACTTGCTCTATCACATTTTTGAGTTGGCGCACATTGCCCGGCCAGCGATAGCGCTGCATCAACATTCGCGCATCGTCGCCGAAGGTGATTGCGGGCAAATGCCAGCGCTCGGCAAAGTCAGTGGCAAACTTGCGCGCCAGCAAGGCGATATCGCCCCCACGGTCGCGTAGCGGCGGAATGGTGATTTGCACTGTCGACAAGCGATAGAACAAGTCCTCGCGGAAGCGCCCTTCTTCCACCGCCCGCACCATATCCACATTGGTGGCTGCCACCACCCGGATATTAGTTTTCTGCACAGTGCTCGAGCCGACTTTCAAAAATTCGCCACTCTCCAACACGCGAAGCAAGCGAGCCTGCGTAGTGAGCGGCAATTCAGCCACCTCATCGAGGAAAATAGTACCGCCGTCGGCTTCCTCAAAGTAGCCCTTGCGCGAAGCCACCGCGCCGGTGAACGAGCCTTTCTCGTGGCCGAACAACTCGGAGTCGATCGTACCCTCGGGGATAGCGCCACAGTTCACCGCTATATATTTGGCATGCTTACGAGCGCTGTAAGCGTGGATAATCTGCGGAAAAAACTCCTTGCCCGCGCCGCTCTCGCCCGTAATCAGAACAGACAAATCAATCGGAGCCACACGCAACGTGCGCTCCACAGCGCCCATCAGCGCCGGAGCATTTCCCACAATTCCGAAGCGCTGCTTGGCCTGCAACACCTCAGCCGAGGGGCGATATGTCGGTTCGTTAAACTGCATAATTTACATCATTTATTATCACGCAACGCGTAAGTCTGAGCCTTCAGCCATGCGCCAAATTCCTCCACGCTGCCTTGGTGCTTCATCTGCTCCTCCACCGAAATGGGATCGCCCACCGAAATATGCAACGTAGAATTACACTTGCGCCACACCTCCGACGGCAAACGCACCGTGCGCAATTGCCAGAACGTGATACCTAACAAGTTGAACAAGAACGAGTTATTACCATGGAAGAAAATCGGAATTACAGGCACCTTGAACTTCTGAATCAAACGCACCACGTTGGGCTGCCATTCGCGGTCGATCAACTGCCACTTCCAATTCACCTTCGACATAGCACCTGCCGGGAAGAAGCCCACCGGCTGGCCGCTGCGTATCTGCTTGATGCACTGGCGAATACCTTGCTCCGACACAGCACGCTTAGCTGGGTCGTCGCTCTGGCTCTGGTCCACCGCAATAAAGTTGGGACGCATCGCCGTGATATGGTTCAACACCATATTCACCATCACCTTATACTCAGGCCGACGCTGCGCAATCAGATGAATCAGCGAAATACCATCGAGCGCCCCAAACGGATGGTTCGACACCGTCACAAACGCCCCTTCCGGCAGATTATCAAGCACTTGCTCATTATCTACCCGAAGTTTGATGTTAAAATCCTCCAGCAAAAACTTCACAAACGGAGGCCCAGGATGGTCAAAGCCGCGCGAATGAACATCGTTCACCTTATCCAGGCACAGCCAATGCATCACACGCTCAACCATCTTCTCATGGCCACGCAATTTCGGCACCATGTTCACGATGTCCTCGACATCCATCACAGTGCGCTTCACCACCGGCTGCTCAGCCTCCGGCGCCATCATATTCTGCTGATTTTCATTTTCCATATTCATCACAAAAGGCATACTACGCCATTAAAGTGCAAAGTTAGCAATTTTTTTTCACACCACCAAACCCCACACACCCCTCACGCCCCATTTTCACATATAATATATCTAAACACCTCCCACAAATTATTTTGCAAAAATCACACATTTTTTTTTGCATCTTCTCTGAAATATCCGATTGGCGAGATACTTATTTAATTCAGACCAATGTGAAGATCGACCATGGTAGTAGCGGTGGTGCGCTCATAAATGAATATGGTGAAGTGGTGGGCATCACCTCCGGCACCTTAGCTGACGGCTCCCAAGCCAACCTGAACTACGCCTGGAGCATCGACGTAATCAAGCCCTACGTCAAATTGCACTAAGGGAATGGCTATAAAGCGAACGACAGCCGCGAGGGTTGCGGCTGTCGTTTGATATTTGGTAAGGGATTTTGCGGGTTTATAGGTCCCAGATGAGGTAGAGGGAGCCCCAGGTGAAGCCGGCGCCGAAGGCGGTGAGCAAGAGGCGGTCGCCTTTTTTGAGTTGGTGTTTGTATTCGTCGAGGCAGAGGGGGATTGATGCGGCGGATGTGTTGCCGTAGTGTTGGATGTTGACGAGTACTTTTTCGGCGGGGAATTGTGCTCTGGAGGAGACTGCTTCGATGATGCGGAGGTTGGCTTGGTGAGGAACGAGGTAGTCGACGTCGTCGGCGGAGAGGTTGTTGCGCTTCATGATGTCGATTGTGGCGGTGTACATGTCGGTAACGGCGTTTTTGTATACGTTACGTCCGTCTTGGAAGAGGAAGTTTTTGCCTTCGTCGACGGTTTGGTGTGTGGTTGGGAGTACGGAACCGCCGGCTTCCATGAGGAGGTGGTCGCGGCCACGTCCGTCGACGTGGAATATGCCGTCGATGACGCCAACGCCTTGTTGGTCGGTGGGTTCAACTAGCACGGCAGCGGCGCCGTCGCCGAAAAGTGGGCATGTGGCGCGGTCTTGGTAGTTGACCATTGAGGACATTTTTTCAGTGCAGACTACGAGTACTTTTTTGTAAATACCGGATGTGATGTAAGCGCGGGCGTCTTGCAGAGCGACGATAAAACCGGCGCAGGCGGCTTGGATGTCGTAGCCGTAGGCATTTTTGATATTGGCGCCGTGGAGGATGACAGATGCTGTGGAGGGGAAGCGGTAGTCGGGGTTGGATGTGGCGCAGATAAGGAGGTCGATTTGGTCGGGTGAGACGTTGTATTGCTGGAAGAGGCTTTCAACGGCTTTGATGCCCATGTATGATGAGCCGGCGCCTTCTTTGTGGAGGATGCGGCGCTGTTTGATTCCGACGCGAGTGGTGATCCATTCGTCGTTGGTGTCGACCATTTTGGAGAGCATCTCGTTGTCGAGGATGTCGTCGGGCACGTATGATGCAATAGCAGAAATGCGGGCACTGAGCATAGTTATGATGCGTTAAGTTTTGGTTTAAATGATGGGGGCGGAAGTGGGGTGCCTGATGAGTGGATTGGATATGAAAATCACGCCTCGGCCGTGTCACCTTGGCTTATTGCGTGGGGTTTACAGGGCTGAGGGAGATTTTTCATAGGGTTGACACTATCGGGAAGTGATTAGAGCACAGCGTCTTTGACGATGGCTTGTTTGCCGCGATAGTAGCCACATTCGCACACGGTGTGGCAGAGGTGCCAAGCGCCGCAGTTGGGGCAGATTGAGATTGCGGGTGCTACTGCCTTGTCGTGGGTACGACGTTTTGCGGTGCGAGTTTTGGATTGTTTTCGTTTAGGATGTGCCATTTTGCTTATCTTTTTGTTTGTTATTTCTAAATTATATTGTGTGAATGGCTTTTGGGGCTCATTCGAGGGAGTCGGTGTCGGAGGCCAGGGTGCGGAGTGCTTCCCAGCGGGGGTCGATTGCGTCGGTGTCGTCGTCGGGTGTGTCGTCGATGTCGGCGCGGTGTTGGCGCAGGATTGCGCTCATGGCTTTGTTGCACTTGCCCATTGGGTGGACGTGCTTTAGGGGTATTGCGAGAACCACGGTGTCGAAGATCATATAACTGACGTTTAGCGAGTTGTCGCTGTGGGGGATGATTAGCAGTTGGTCTGAGTCATCGTTGTAGTCGTCGCCGTATTGCACTGAGATATCGTATGGGGTGTTGATTTCGATGGGGAGGTCATCGAGGCAACGGTCGCAAGGCACTACGATATGTCCGCTGAATTGGAAGTGGAGGGCGTAGATATCGTTGCGATAAACCACTTTAAGGGCGACGTCGATGTTGGCATCGCGAGCGTCGCTAAATTCCATATTTTCAAAGAATTGCTTGTCGAGGTGGAAATCGAAAGCGTGTTCTCCTTGAGTGAGGGCTTTTAGCGGGATATTGTAAGCGGTAAATTTTCCCATAGATATGCTGTGGTGAAAAACTTTGCAAAGTTACGGAATTATCGGTAAATTACCAAAGGTTTTTGCAATAAAACTTCAAAAAAAGTGTGAAAAATGGGTATGGAGGGTGCTTTGGCGGTGGTTGGCGGCTGTCTTGCCACGTTGCTTTTTGCAGCGAGGAGGGTTGATATCAAAAGCGGGCGGCCCGGTGGGTCGCCCGCTTTGTTATCGCGAAAAGGTGTATTAGCCGTTGATGCGTACCATGGTAGCGATGAGGTCGAGTACTTTGTTGGAGTAGCCGATTTCGTTGTCGTACCAGGATACAACTTTTACGAATGTGTCGGTGAGGTAAACGCCGGCGTTTGCGTCGAAGATGGAGGTGCGGGTGTCGCCGAGGAAGTCGGAGGAAACCACAGCGTCTTCGGTGTAGCCAAGGATGCCTTTGAGTTCGCCTTCGGCGGCTTCTTTCATAGCGGCGCAGATGGCTTCTTTAGTGGCGGGTTTGGCGAGGTTAACGGTGAGGTCAACTACGGAAACGTCGAGGGTGGGGACGCGCATGGAGATGCCGGTGAGTTTGCCGTTGAGTTCGGGGATTACTTTGCCTACTGCTTTAGCAGCGCCGGTGCTGGAGGGGATGATGTTGCCGGAAGCAGCACGGCCGCCGCGCCAGTCTTTCATCGAGGGACCGTCAACGGTTTTTTGGGTGGCGGTGGTGGAGTGAACGGTGGTCATGAGGCCGTTTACGATGCCGAATTTGTCGTTGAGGACTTTGGCGATGGGGGCAAGACAGTTGGTGGTGCAGGAAGCGTTGGAAACGAATTGGGTGCCTTTAACGTAGGTGTCGGAGTTCACGCCGCAAACGAACATGGGGGTATCGTCTTTGGAGGGAGCGGACATTACAACATATTTAGCGCCGGCTTCGATGTGTGCTTGTGCTTTTTCTTTGGTGAGGAAGAGGCCGGTAGATTCAACTACGTATTCAGCGCCAACGGCTGCCCAGTTGATTTCTTTGGGGTCGCGGCAAGCGGTTACGCGGATATGTTTGCCGTTAACGATGAGTTCGCTTTTTTCGAGGTCGAAGCTTACTTCACCTTCGAATTGGCCGTGCATGGTGTCATATTTGAGCATGTAGGCCATGTAATCTACGGGAAGGAGGTCGTTGATAGCTACTACTTCGATGTCGTTGCGTTTGGTCGAGGCGCGGAAAACGAAGCGACCGATACGACCGAAACCATTAATACCGATTTTTGTCATAATTGTATTTTTGTAATATTGGGTTGATTATCAATCTATTGGAAAAAATACGTTCGGCTGAACAATGTGATTTTATTTTCGAGTGCAAATTTACGAAAAATTTCCGTAATTAGCATCATCGCCATTATTTTTTTGACATTTTTTTCACAAAAAAGTGATTATTTGCCGTTTTTAGCCTTTTTTTGTGAAAACACAGTGCGGAAGAAGCAGATGATGCGCAGGGCTGCGCCGGCCAAGGTGAAGGCGAGCCAATCGCGGGGTGATTGGTCGGGGATGAACATGAAGGCGGCGCCGGTGGCGAAGAGGATTGAGCTCCAACTTTCGATGCGTTGCCAGCGGCGGGAGCGGGTGTCGAGCCCGCCGGAGGGGTTGAATAGGGATGCGCCTACGCACAAAAGGGCGCCGGCGGCGTAGAGATAGCGGTACCACAGTGCTTGGTCGAAGGAGCCCTTGAGCACGGGCACCAACACGGCTAAGGCGATGAGTAGCAAACCTATTGAGCCGATGAGGGAGCAGATTTCGCCTCGTGAAGATGAGTTATTGATGGTCATTGTCGGTGAATACGAATACGTCCTCGCCGGGGCGGTTCATGTGGTATTGTTCGCGCACTACTTGCTCCATGAGTTGAGGGTCGCAACTGAGGCGACGGTTGAGGTCGCGGTAGTAGTTGAGCGAGTCGTATTGCTGGTTAAGGCATTGTTGTAGCGAATCTATTTGGTGTTGATATTCGGCTTTGAGCGGGGCGGAAAATTCGCCGAAGAACACCAAGTAAATAAGGAGAGCGATGAACAGCAGGGTAGGAATGCGCACATAGCGGCGAAGCCAGCGCCACACTCGCTGCCCGGCTGTGGGTTGGGGTTGGTCTACGTAGTTGTTGTCGGCTTCAGCGCTCATTGCAGGTGGTCGAGAACGGTGTCGTAGTCTTTAAGTGCTTTAGCGATGATGGGGGCCATGTCGTAGTAGTGGTATTCGGCAAGGCGGCCGCCGAAAGTAACGTTGAGTTCGCGGTTGGCCAAATCGTGATAACGTGCGTAAATGGCCATGTTGCGAATATCGTTCACCGGGTAGAGGGCTTCCATGCCGTCGGTGTATTCCACCGAGTATTCGCGCGAGAGCACGGTGGTGGGGGCGTCGGCATTTTGGAAGTCGAAGTGTTTATGTTCGCAGATGCGCACGTACTCGTGGTCGGTGGTATTGTCGGTGATTACGGCGCAGGGCTGGGCCATCGGTTTGTTCACTACTTCATGCTCGAAGCGCAGGGTGCGGTAATCGAGGCGGCCGAAACGGTAGTCGAAATACTCGTCGACTTTCCCGGTGAAGATAGTGTGACGCGCTTGGTCCATGAGTTCTTGGCGATGCTCGAAAAAGTCTACGCCGAGGCGCACTTCCACTCCGGCTAAGAGTTTCTCAAACAGGTGGTTGTAACCACCCACGGGCACGCCGGTGTATTCGTCGGCGAAGTAGTTGTTGTCGTAGGTAAATCGCAGCGGTATGCGCTTGATAAGGAACGACGGGAGGTTTGCACAGGGGCGGCCCCACAATTTTTCGTTATAGCGCTTCACCATAAGTTCATAGAGGTCGCGACCTACCATGGCTATGGCTTGATCTTCGAGGTTCATGGGGTTTTCGGGGGCATCGGCACGCTGCTTATCGAGCATCTCCTTAGCCTCTTCGGGAGTTTTCACGCCCCATAGTTCGCTGAAAGTGTGCATATTGAATGGCAGATGGCGATACACACCGTCGGCGCCAAGCGACATAGCCTGATGCTTGTAGGGCTTCATTTCTACTAATGAAGCCACAAAATCCCAAATGGTTTTGTCAGAAGTAC
This sequence comes from Bacteroidales bacterium, assembly GCA_004552725.1. Lineage (GTDB taxonomy): Bacteria > Bacteroidota > Bacteroidia > Bacteroidales > Muribaculaceae > CAG-873. The sequence continues at coordinate 19,193 of SFNM01000009.1, forward strand.
GGAAGATGTGCGGGCCGTATGCATGCACATTGATTTCTCCTATTTTTGTGGTATATAAGTTGCCGCCGACCACATCACGACGGTCAATTACCAAACATCGCAAGCCATCGCGGGTGGCGCGGTGGGCAAAAGTGGCGCCATACAGTCCGGCACCTACAATAAGAAAGTCGTAAGGTTTAGAAGACATATCTTTACAGAATTTTAATCTCGCAAAGATAGCAAAAAAAATCTACATACAAGCAATTTTAACCCAAAAATTATTCAACGACACACGTGAATACACTCCCTTTAAGAACCCAAAATGAAAAAAAACATCGAATTTTGGTGTGGCGAACCAAATTTTGCATCAACCCGCTAAAACGTGTTGTAACTTTGCATCGTCAATCGTAATCAATCACAATCATGGACAACAATCAACCTCTACTCAACAATCAAGCCGACGCTTCGGCTCAACCTTCAACCTCACCCGACGACAATCAGCCGGCTATGTACGAATCGCTCAATCCTCCGGTCGACTGCGACCCCGAACCGGATGTCTCCTTCCTTCAAAACTATCAACCACATAGTTTTTGGTATCTCTAACCGCTCCCCAAATCTTTTATCTTAATCTCTTTTTTAACCCATTTTTCTTAATCATTTTTACTATGGAAAAAATCGTTCCCGGTTCTGCCGGCGGCCAACACGTAGCCGGCGCCCCTCTCACCATCGCCAACACCGCTACCGTATCGCCCGACTTGCTGCGCAACGCCATCGACGAACGCATCGCTCGCATCCGCCCTATGTCGACTCCTATCGACCAACTCTCGCGCTGTGCCGGTGCTCGACAATGCGACTCAATGACCGTAGATTACTACTCCGTCGACACCAAAGCCACCGAAACCACCATCACTGCCGACGTCACCGATAGCGACATGGTGGATTATGGCGACTCATACGCCTTCAATCTCAAGGCCAAAGACTGCATCTTCGAAGCATCCGAAACCGTGCTATTCCCTGATGTCACCGACGCTAATGGTCAGCCCCTAACCGCCTACGTCACCGACGCTAAAAGCGATGGCTCGTTCACCGTGCTAATCACATCCTCCGAGCCGGAACTCATCAACTCCGTGAAAAAAGGCTACAAAGCAGTGAGAATGGGACGCGCCGCTACCGAACTCGACGTGCAAACCGCCCAATTCCAAGCCCTCCCGCAGAAGAAATCCAACGTGTGCCAAATCTTCAAGATGCAAGTGGAGCAATCCACACTCCAAAAAATCGCCGGCAAGGAAGTGCCTTGGGGTTTTTCCGACCAAGAAGAAGCTGCCGTGATTGATATGCGCCTCGGCATGGAGAAAAACTTCCTCTTCGGTTCGCTCAGCAAAGTCTTCGACCGTGCCAAGAACGAAACCGTTTACCTCACCGGCGGCATCTGGAACCAAACCTCCAACACATTCCGCTTCAGCCTCGACTCTATCTCGGAAGACGACTTGATTTCGATGTGTGCTCGCGCCTTTACCGGCAATAATGGCTCAAAACGCAAAATCCTCCTCGCCGGCACCGGTTTGATGGAAAAACTCAGCAAATTGCCACTCTCGCGAGTGGTATATGGCGACCAAACCTTCGTGAAATGGGGCATCGAATTTCGCGAAATCCGTTCCAACTTCGGCTCCCTATATGTGCTCCACTCCGAAGTCTTCGACCAATGCGGCCACCCCAACGACGGCTTCATCATCGACCCCGACTACATCACCAAGTACGTGCACATTCCCTTCAATGCCGAAAAACTCGACCTGCGACTCTCGGGACAGCGCAACACTGAAGCCGTAGTGCTCACCGAAGCCTCCTGCTTGGTACTCCGATACCCCAACGCTCACCTGCGCCTCATCGCTCAATAACCCACGGCCGCTCGGCCTTCGTGCCGAGCGGCTCTATTTTTCAACTGTTATGACCACATACTCTCACTCGCAAATGCTCGCCATCTGGCGCTCAATCCTCGGACTCGACACCGCCTACTCCGAGTGTTCCATCGAGCAGTTCGATGGCATCAACATCAACGAATTGATTTCTCTGCGCATGCGCCAATGGTATCTCGACTTGCTCCACAATGCCGACCCCGCCCTACTCCCTACCGCCGACATCGCTTCGCAATGCACTCGCATCGCTCGCCCCAACGGCGCCACTTTTATTGAACCGCCCGCCGACTGCGTGCGCGTGGTAGAAGTGCGAGCCGCCACTTGGCCCACGGCCCTGGCTCCTTCGCCCCACAACGCTCCGCTCAAGCGCCTGGGCCACCCTTATGCTGCGCCTTCGCCCACATCTCCGATTGCCGTTTCTTCTCGGCGCGGTATTCTCGTGGCGCCTTGCGCTGCAGCCGAGGCTCTGGAAATCATTGCTGTCACCGACCCCGGCGCCGACTCTTACATCCTCGACCAATCACTCCTTTCTTCAATCCCTTCAAAACTATAACTATGGTCAAAAATCCCAAACTCCTACGCCGTGCTTACGACACTTGGCTCGCCGCCGAAAGCCTCCGCGCTCGCCGCGACCGTCATAAACGCTACACCTACGGCGACCAATGGTGCGACATTATCAAAGACCATAACGGCAAACAAATGCGCGAACACGACCTAATCATCCGTGCAGGCCGACGTCCGCTCACCAACAACCTCATCCGCCAATTGGTCAAAACCATCGTCGGACGCTTCCGCGCTCTCGCCGCCGACAACCAAGCATACTCCTCGGAGCTGGCCTTGCGCAATCAACTTCTCGAATTAGACTGCCGCCTCCTCGAAGAATTTATCATCTCCGGTTGCGCTATCCAGCGTCTCGTGGCCGAGCGCCGCGGACCGGGCATCGGGGTGTGGGTCGACAACGTCAGTCCCACTCACTTCTTCGTCAACCATTTTACCGACCCCCGCGGTATGGACATCGACTTCATCGGTATGCTCCACGATTGGACCGACGCCGAAATAATCAACCGCTTCGGCGGAAACCGCCATCGTGTCGACAATTTGCGCGCCCTGCTTTCCAACGACATCAACGACAATTTCCTCGGCCTTTCCGACGCTATCGGCTTCGCCGTAGCCGGTACCGACTTCTTTCGACCCGCTCCCGGCCGACATCGAGTCATCGAAATTTGGCGCCTCCGCAGCGTGGAGCGAACTATGGGCACTCGCGTTTCTATGGATGTTCATTGGCACTGCTCTTTCCTCGCTCCCGACGGAACAGTCCTGGCCGACTTCGACTCGCCTTTCAAACACGGTGGACACCCGTTTGTGCTCAACTTCTACCCACTCACCGACGGCGAAGTCCACTCGTTTGTGGAAGATGTCATCGACCAACAACGCACTATCAACCGCCTTGTGGTTATCCTCGACTCTATGATGTCAACATCCGCCAAAGGCGCACTCCTTTACCCCTTAAAGCAACTCCCCGCCGGATGGGATATTTCTCAAATTGGCGAACTTTGGGCTCGATCCGACTCCGTTATCCCTATCACCGACATCGGAAATATGCCGCAGCAAGTAATCACCAACACCGCCGACAGCGGTGCATCTCAGTTGCTCAACCTCCAACTAAAACTCTTCGAAGACGTGTCAGGCGTCAACGATGCCCTCTTGGGGCGCAACATTTCTTCCTCCACCGGCGCTGAGCTCTATCGCCAACAAACCCAAAACGCTGCCGTAGCCTTAGCCGACCTCCTCGAAACCTTCTCATCATTTACCAATGCTCGCAACGCTCTTGCTGCATCGTTTTGACACAAAAAACCTCATTCGCTGTTGTGCGTTTGAGGTTTTTTTCGTAATTTTGCTGAATAATTTTAAGACAGTATGGATCTAAAGCAATCAATGCGTGATATTCTTTTGGCCGAAAGCCGCGCTGTAGCGCAAATTCCCGTGGTCGACGACTACGAAAAGGCCATCGACTTAATCGTGGACCATGTGCACAACCGTGGCGGTAAACTCATAACATCAGGAATGGGTAAAGCCGGTCAAATCGCCATGAACATCGCCACTACTTTCTCTTCTACAGGAACTCCCGCCGTCAACCTACACCCCTCTGAGGCTCAACACGGCGACCTCGGTGTGATGCAGCCCAACGATGTGATGTTGCTCATTTCCAATTCAGGCAAAACCGACGAAATAATCAAATTAGTGAGCCTCGCTCGCGGACTATACAGCCAAGTACCAATCATTGTCATCACCGGCGCTCCTCATAGCCCTTTGGCCGAACTCGCCGACGCCGTATTGCCAACCGGCGGAGCCCCGGAAGTCTGTCCTTTAGGCCTGACGCCCACAACATCAACCACCATGATGACCGTGATCGGCGACGTCTTAGTGGTGAACGTGATGCAACGCATCGGCTTCTCCCGCGCTGACTATGCTCGGCGACACCATGGCGGATACCTCGGCTCTGCCGCTCGCCTAAATCAACCCGCTCAACTCGATAAGTAATCCCTACCACAATGAAACATATCATTTGCATCGGCGAATGTACGCTCGACATCGTTTTCGAAAACTCTCAACCCATCGGCTCTATGCCCGGCGGACGCATCATCAATGCCGCTGCCGTCGCTGCTCGCGCCGGATTGCCCGTGCTGATGGCGTCAGAAGTGAGCGACGACCCTGTCGGTGCTATGATTATCGACTTCCTCCAAAACGCCGGCGTCAACATTTCCTCCCTCGACCGCTTCGTTCAAGGCTCTTCGCCTCTGATGATTTTCTCCGACAGCAGCGACGGTGAATACAACATCACTCGATACGAAAACTACGGCGACGGCGGCTTCGACATCGTGTGGCCTCGCGTGTCAGACCAAACCATCGTGGTGTTCGGCGGTTTTTATGTCCTCGACCCCAGAATGCGCCAACGTCTCGTGCCTTTCTTGCAAAACTGCGCCGAGCGCCATGCCACTATGATATATGTTCCCGGCTTCCCTCCGCAAATGGTGAGCCGCATCACAAAAGTAATGCCCGCTATCCTCGACAACCTCGAACTCGCCGACATGGTCATCACACGCAGCGCTGACCTCCGTCACATCTTCGACACCGACGATGCCGCTAATTGCTACCACAATCATATCGACTACTATTGCCACTCTTTGCTCAACGTCGACACAGCATCCGGACATCTTCAATTCTTCAGCGGCAACGACATCTCCGCTATCGATGTCCCAACCCCGATTTGCGGCTCTTTACTTTGGAACGCCGGCGCTATTGCAGGCACCGCTCGCGCAATCTACGACAACGGCTTCTCCGCCAAAGACCTCGACAATACCACCACTGAATTGCGCAACTCCATTTTGAACGAAGCCGCCCGATTGGCTACCGACTGCTGCCACACCATCGACAATTCTTGGAAACTACGTCTCAAATAACAACCCTATTACATTATTATATATATATGGCTACTTCTTTATCACATAGCGCTCCCAACCCCTTCGCCGCTAAACTCGGCGGAGAAGTGCGCATCGGTATCGTCACCGCTGAATGGAACTCGCATATCACCCATGCCCTGCGCGATGGTGCCATCAACACTCTGAAAGCCAACGGCGTTCAGGATATTGATTGCTTCGACGTCCCCGGCGCTATCGAACTCACATTCGGCGCCTCACAACTCATCGAATCTGGATTGTTCGACGCCGTTATCGTGTTCGGTTGCGTCATTCGTGGCGGCACACCACATTTCGACTATGTGTGTCAAAGTGTCACCCAAGGCATCACTCAACTCAATGCCGACTGCGACATCCCCGTGATTTTCGGCGTCCTCACCGTCGACTGCGAGCAAGATGCGCTCGACCGCGCCGGTGGCGCCCTTGGCAACAAGGGCTGCGAGGCCGCCGATGCTGCCCTGAAAATGTGCCAATTCGTGGAACAAGTAAAAGACCTTTAACCCTTATGCGATATATCCTATTGTTTATCATCGCTTTGGCCTCACTCTTGGCCGCTTGCGTCGACAATTCGCCCGCAGGTCGTTTGGCCGATGCTCTGGCCGCTCGCGAAATGGGCGACACTGCCGAGTGTTTGTCCGCCTGCGATGACCTGATGCTCGACTCTGCCGCGTTCAACCAACTCTCCCCTTCTCAACTCTGCACCCTCGCCGAGATATTCACCACTCTCGAAACCGATGCAGAAACCGCCGACGCTCAGGCTACCCGATGCATCCACCGCGCTCGAACATTGAACCCCGACTCCGTAGTCGAATTCCTTCGCACTTGCCCCACCGACATTTCCATGCACCTTTACACGCTGATGAGCGTGGGCGCAAGCCTCGATATGCCGCGCGACTCGCTCTTGCGCGACGATGATTTCTATCACGACTCTATTCCGCAATAATGGCTACTGATTGGCACGATAGTTTGAAAGCACTGCTTGGCGACCAACCCGTCGAACCGGAGCAACCTACACCCGCCGCTCAGTCCCAAGCACCTCAAGAGCGGGCGCGGCTTGACATCATCACCGAACGCAAAGGACGTGGTGGCAAAGTAGCCACTATCGTTACCGGCTTCACTGTCGACGACAATACAGTGGCCGAAATTGCCGCTCAACTACGTCGCAAACTCGGCACCGGTGGCTCAGCACGCGGCGGCGAAATCCTCATTCAAGGCAACCGTAGCGCAGATGTGGCTCGCGCTCTTTCCGATATGGGCCTCAAAAACAGAATAATATGAACACTCTCGATACTATCAAACAGCGCTGCTCCTCGCGCTCTTTCACCAACGATACCCCCTCGGCCGATTTGCTGCGCCAATTATGCGCTTTCTCACCTTACCTCCGTGTAATCGACCCCGAAGCCTTAGGTAATGCTCGAATAGGCACCTATGGGGTAATTACCGGACGCCCCGCTTACGTGGCCGCAGTGGGCAACCCGCTGCAAGCCGGTATCGACGGCGAAAAGTTAGTAATCGAACTCACTCGCCGCGGACTCGCCACTTGCTGGCTCGGAGCCACATTCAGCCGCTCCACCGCCAATAAGGCGCTCCAACTTCCCGACGACAAAGATATTATCGCAGTTATCGCCATCGGCTCATCAACCAAATTGCGTCGCCCCGTCGACTGGATTATGCACGTAGGCGCGCGCGGCGGTCAGCGAAAACCTTTGACCGACCTATGCATCGAAGGCCAGCCCTCTGCCCAAATTGCCGACGGGGTTGAGGCTATGCGATTAGCACCATCTGCCTATAACCGACAGCCTTGGCGCTTTGCTTTCCTCGCCGATGGCTCCATCGAAGTCCACGGCATCGCCGGCGATTACCTGATGCTCGACTGCGGCATCGCCATCGCCCACTTCCTCCTTCTCCATCCCGAATACGAACCGACCGCCGCACCATCGCCGCGCCCGGGCCTCTCACCCATCGCCACCCTAAAGCAACAAGCCAACAGTTAACCCGTCCCCCGTCCCTCGTCCCCCCTTAACTCGTCCCTAATTACCCCTTCAAGATATGACTTTCAGCGTAAACATACTCGGATGCGGATCTGCCACACCAACGGCTCGTCATCTTCCATCGTCGCAAGTAATCAACTTCCGCGAACAACTCATGATGATCGACTGTGGCGAAGGGGCTCAGCGTCAATACCGTATGATGCGCCTGAAGTTCTCACGACTCAACCATATTTTCATCTCTCACCTCCACGGCGACCACTTCTTCGGTCTGCCCGGACTACTTTCCACATTGGCCCTACACGAAGTTGGCGGTACTATCGTCATTCATACTTTCCAACAAGGCGTTGAATACCTCCGCCGCACTATGGACCTCTTTTGCTCCGACACATCGTTCAATATCGAATACGATGTCATTACACCGGAGCATCGAGTGATTTTAGACACCAAAGCGCTCACCGTGGAGACATTCCCGCTGAAACACCGTGTGCCAACCGTCGGTTTTATCTTCCGCGAAAAGCCAAAACCACGACATATTCGCCCCGATATGATTGCCTTTCACCAAGTGCCCGTGGCTCAAATCAATGCCATTCGCGAAGGAGCCGACTTCATGCGACCCGACGGACGTATCATTCCAAACGCTCTACTCACCACCGACGCCAACCCCTCTCTGAGTTACGCTTACTGCTCCGACACCGCATTCGACCCCAAAATCGCTGAATTTCTGCGGGGCGTTGACACCATTTACCACGAAGCAACATATCTACTCGACAACGCCCACAAGGCTGCTCCACGCGGCCATTCCACCGCTGCCGAAGCCGGACAAATTGCCCAAGCAGCAGGCGCTCGACGTCTCATTTTGGGCCATTACTCGCAAGCATACACCGACGACAGCCTCTTTGCCCGGGAAGCCGCCACTACATTCAACGGCGAAATCATCGCCGCAACCGAAGGCCTCACCATCGACTTGTTATGAACACCCTCTCCGACGAATACTTCATGCAGCAGGCTCTGCGACAAGCACGTAATGCCGCCGCACAAGGCGAGATACCCGTCGGTGCCGTGATCGTGGTCAACGACCGCATCGTCGGCGCAGGGCACAATCTCACCGAGACCTTGCGCGATGTCACCGCTCATGCCGAGATACAAGCAATCACAGCCGCCGCTGCCGAACGCGATGCCAAGTATCTCTCCGACGCAACCCTCTATGTCACCCTCGAACCTTGTGTGATGTGTGCCGGTGCCATCGGTTGGGCCCAAATACGCCGCATCGTCATCGGGGCTCGCGACCCGCGCCGCGGCTTCTCCGCCATGATGAGCGCCTCACCATTCCATCCTAAAGCCGAAGTAGTGTGGGATGTGTGCGCCGACCAATGCCTCCAACTTGTTACCGACTTCTTTAAAAAACGACGCTGATGCATTACTTCCTTATTGCCGGAGAGGCTTCCGGCGACCTCCATGCCGCCGCGCTGATACGCGCCCTGCGCCAATCCGACCCCGAGGCACGCTTCTCGTTCCTCGGTGGCGACCTTATGGCCGAAGCCGCCGGATGCAGTCCCATAATCCACTATCGTTCAATGGCTTATATGGGCTTCTGCGAGGTAATACGCCACCTACCGCAAGTGCTTGGCAATCTCTCCAAGGCACGCAAAGCATTGCTCCAGGCCAAGCCCGACTGCTTCATTCCAGTCGACTACCCTTCGTTCAATTTGAAAGTGGCCAAAACGGCTGCCAAAGCCGGTATTCCCGTATATTATTACATCTCCCCCAAGATATGGGCCTGGAAACAATGGCGCGTGCGAACTATCCGCCGCATCGTGGATAAAGTGTTGTGTATCTTGCCATTTGAGCCCCAATGGTACGCCGACCACGGCTACGACCGCGCCGTATACGTAGGAAATCCGTCGGTCGAAGAACTCAAAGCCGCCATCGACGCAACTCCCGACCGCGAAACCTTCTGCCGCTCTCACCGATTGCGTTCCAACCGCCAACTGTTGGCCCTGCTTCCGGGCAGCCGTCGCGGCGAAATCCGCAAAAATTTGCCGATAATGGATGCTGTGGCCCGCCGCTTTCCGCAATACACCATCGCCGTGGCCGCTGCTCCCGGCATCGACGACGATTTTTACGCTCCATTCACCAAATTTTCTTTGGTGCGCAACGACACCCACGCCCTGCTACGCCATGCACATGCCGCCATCGTCACCTCCGGAACCGCCACCCTCGAAGCAGCCTTGGCCAATACCCCACAAGTAGTTACATACCGCTCCAACGGCTCGAAAATTTTCTACAACATCATGAAGCACGTGCTAAGCGTAAAGCACGTCACACTGCCCAACCTTATCGAAGACCGCACCATCATTCCCGAAATGCTCATGCACCAATGCAATGTAGAAGATGTGTCGACCCAACTCAGCACAATCATGGCCGACAATGCCCCGGCACGCCTGGCCCAATTGGAAGGCTACGCTGCTATGCGCACCACCCTCGGCTCCAACCAAGCCGCCGCATCCGCCGCCGCAATCATCCTCTCCGCCATCCCCTAACCCCGCCCTGGCATGAAAATTAGGTAATTTTCAGCGAATTAGCAAACGACATCACATTTTTATGAGGGAATATTAAAAAATGGAGCAACAAAGTGAGCACCGCGGCTTCCCGCGGTGCTATCGTGCCCATACTTTGTGGGATAAGGGTGTTAGTGGCGGGAGCGGAAGGCTGCACGAGCCAGGGGCAATACGATGGCCGGGGGTATGCCGATGACTTTGGAGTAGGCGTTGGCCAAGTATTCGAGGTCGTCGAGATAGTCGGTGATGGTGCTGAAATTGAGCATCAGGAATTTGCGGCGGTTTTCGTCGAAGCGCATACGATTTATGTCGACCAATTGGATGTCGAACGAGCCGTCGGGCTCGCGGCGATAGAGCACGTTGCCTTGGGAGAAGTCCTTCATCCACACCTCTTTGCGATGTAATTCAGCCATCACTTGCGCCACGGCATCAAGCACGTTGTGGCAGATTCCTTTGCCATGGATTTGGCGCACGTCGTTATAGCCTTGCAATTGTTCGCTCACGAAGTATGAGCGGCCAAACAGCGGGCCACGCATCACTTCCACGAAGCCTAAGGGCTCGGGGGTGTGGAAGCCGACTCGGCGCAAGCGTTCAGCGTGGAAGTAGGCGCGACGCGCCTTGCTGTCGCGGAATGTGCCGTAAACTATCTGATTGATAATGTGGGGAATATGAAAGCACTTAATGTTGATTTCGCGACCGAGTTCTTTGCTGAAGCATTTTACCACATGATTGCGGCCTTGATACACGTCGACGGCATCTGCCGGCAGTTGGCCTTCGGAGAGTTGGCGCAGTAGGGGGCGCAACTCGTCTAATTCGGTATGGATTTTAACACTCATTGTAAATTTCTTCGATTAAATCGACCATTTTGGCATAGTCGCAAGCGGTAATAAATTGACGATAGCCGGAGATGGCTATGTTGGCGCGTTGTTCGGCATTAGAGATGAGCGAGCGCAACGCATCGGCCAAGGCAACGCTGTCGCCGGCGGGGAATGTCAGCGCTTGGGTGTCGACTTTGAGGTCTTCGTCTCCGGCATCCGACATCACCACTGCCACCCCTTGCGACAGGGCTTCCAACACGGCCATACGCGTGCCACAGGGTTGTGTGTCGGGCACCACCGCTATCCGGGATTTTTGCATCTCGGGATAAATATCATCCACATGGCCAAGCCATTGGATGCGGTCGTTGATGTCGAGCGCACGAGCCAGGCGCACCGCCGGCATTACATAGCGGCCCAATCCGGTGCCGCACACTGCCAAGCGCCAGTCGAGCGACTTGAGCGTGCCCAATGCTTGTATCAGCACTTCCAAGCCTTTGCCGGGAGCAATCCGGCGAGCATAAATGATTTGGGGCACCGTTGGCTCGAACGGGGTGACCGAACGCATCGGGGCAAGCACCGAAGTGGGAACCACAGCGCAACGTTTGGCCGCGGGAACTTTGCCGGCGGCCTTTAGGGCTTGGGCGGACTCAAACACTATTGCATCGAGCATGGCGAGCAACGAGGCGGTAGATGGGTTGTCGGGCAGTGGAGTTGCCGAGCGGTTGGTCAGCACCACGCGCACTTGCTCCGGCCGGCGGCACAAGCGCCGCGCAGCCACGGCCACGGCAGCATCGTTGAGGTTGTAGGTATGCACCACAGTGCGGCCTTGAAGATGGTTGAGGCGATTGGCCAAACTGACGCGCGACACCACATCCCACCAGCCGCCCAATCGCAATTTGCCGGCCCACAAATCCTCTTTGGCGAAGGGTGTGTACACTGCCTCGAAGCCACGGGTGAACACCTCTACATGATGTCCGCGACGGCGCAAGGTGGTGGCCAAATCGAGCGCATAGCGCTCCGTGCCGCTCCACCATTTATTGGAAAGCAGGTGCAATACGTTCATTATCAATGTTTTTCGATAATAATATGGCGAGCCATACGATAGGCCTCGTATTGGGTGCGAGCCTTGCGACGAGCAATCAAAAAGCCTTTAGAGCCATCGAGCCAAGCGGCTTGGCGCACGTAGCAACGCAGAAATTCGCCCACGGCATGCAAGGCGGGAGCCATAGAACTGATGGAGGTGTGGGCGGCAGCCAATATCTTTGCCTTGAGCGAAGCAAGTCGGTTTTCTTTTAAGTAAAATTCTTGGATGGTAGAGCAGCGATAGTGGTGGATTGTGCCGGGTAGTCGGCAAGGAGTCACGCTGTCGGAGAAAGTGAGTTGGTCGGCCACATCGCGCAAGTCCCAGTTGGCATAGCGTTTATTGAACAATCGCACCTGGGCTTCAGGCTCATAACCGCTATGGCGCACCGCTTTGCCGCAGAAATAGTTTTGTATCATCACTGAATACACTCGATGGTCGAAGCCTTTGGCCTTTTGCTCTATCAAAAACGAGCGTAAATCCTCGCTAATCACCTCGTCGGCATCGATTGAAAGCACATAATTGTTGGAGGTTAAGCGAGCAGCATACTGCCGTTGCGAGCCGAAGCCCGAAAATTCGCGTTGGGTGATTTTACATCCATACTTGCTGCATATTTCGATGGTACGGTCGTTGCTATACGAATCAACGACAATAATCTCATCTACAACGCCTTGAAGGGCGTTGAGACATCGCTCGAGGTTCTGCTCCTCGTTGCGAGTGATAATGGTGGCTGATATTGCGTCCATGGCACTGACGGTAAATTTCTGCAAATATAGCGATTTTTAACGAAATTTTCCCAATCCGACAAAAAAAATTGCAAGAAAAAATTCGCTATGGTAAAATCACCTCACCTCGATGCTCCTTATTTTATAGGAAATACGGAGGAGTCTTGGTGGATTGGGTAAAAATTGTTAACTTTGCAGAAAATTTCGCGGCTTAAGGTGCTTTTTTAGGTTTTTACCGGCGATTTGCCCCGAGAAAATGGTAAAAACGCTGAAAGCGTGTCGCATTTTTTTGAGATGAGCAATTTCTCATAAATATATACAGGATTTTCAACAGCCAAAATTTTTAAAGGCAATGGATTGGATTACAAATCTTCTACTCCCGGGCAATACATCGATAGCGGCCACATTGGTGCTGTATTCGTTTGTGATTGCTTTGGGTATTTATTTAGGTAAACTCCGATTTGGCGGAGTGTCGCTCGGGGTGACATTCGTGCTGTTTGTAGGCATCGTGATGGGCCATTTCGGATATGTAGTAGATAGCAACACGCTGAAATTCGTGCGCGAGTTCGGCTTGATTATCTTCATTTTTGCTATCGGTTTGCAAGTAGGCCCCGGTTTCTTTTCATCGTTCAAGCAAGGAGGTGTGCGGCTGAATGTGCTGGCCGCATCGGCCGTAGCGCTCAATGTGTTGATTGTGGTTTGTTTGCATTATTTCAGCAATGTGCAGGATATCAACGCATTGGTAGGTGTGATGAGCGGTGCCGTGACCAACACTCCCGGGCTGGCAGCTGCTCAGCAAGGTGTATCGCCTGAGGCAGCGAACATCATGGCCCAAGGCTATGCGGCCGCATATCCGCTGGGTGTGATTGGCATCATTGCCTCGATGTTTATCATCAAAGCGATTTTCCGCATCAAAACCGAGAAGGAAATCAAAGACATCGAACAGGAACAAGAAAATTCGCAACTCAAACCATACTTTCTGTCAATTCGCGTAACCAATGAATTGGTGGGAGGCCGCACCATTGTGGCAATCCACGATGTAATCCAATGCAACTTTGTGGTATCGCGTTTGATGGGAGCCGATGGCAAAGTGACCATTCCCACCTCGAAAACGGTGGTGCATGTGGGCGACTTGCTTAAGATTGTGTGCTCGGCTCAGGATGCCGACCGCTTCCACGCCGTGTTAGGTCCCGATGAGGATGTGGATTGGGAATCTACTCCTACGCCGGTGTTCTCGCGCCGCATTTTGGTGACACGCGGCAACTTCAATGGTGTGACCCTCGGCTCGTTGCGGCTCCACAATGGTTATCAACTCAATGCCACTCGCGTGAACCGCGCCGGCGTGGACCTGCTGGCCTCGCCCTCGCTTCGCTTGCAAATCGGCGACCGTATCACCGTGGTTGGCAACCTCGAAGACATCGACCGCTTGGCCGACCGCTTGGGCAACTCGATGAAGCGCCTCAATCAGCCCAATTTGATTACCATCTTCGTGGGTATCATATTTGGTATTATCCTTGGCTCGCTCGACTTAGGCTACGGCATGAAACTCGGTTTGGCCGGCGGCCCGCTGGTAGTGGCTATCCTTTTGAGCCGCTTCGGCTATAAGTTCCACCTTATCACTTACACTTCTTCGTCGGCCTCGCTACTGCTTCGCGAACTGGGCATCTGTATGTTCTTGGCCTCGGTGGGCATCTCAGCCGGCGACGGCTTTGCCGATGCCGTGTTCAACACCACCGGTATGTGGTGGGTGATTTGGGGCTTCGTAATCACCGTGGTACCGCTGCTGATAATCGGCTGCATTGCTCGTGGCCATGACCGCACTAACTTCCTCTCTATCATGGGCTTAATGAGCGGTTCGTACACCGACCCACCAGCCTTGGCCTACGCCAACAATTCCACCGGCAACGATGCTCCGGCCGTGTCCTACGCCACCGTCTACCCGCTCACCATGTTCTTGCGCGTGGTAGCCGCTCAAATCCTCATCTTGGCATTTGCATAATCACTTTCACAAGATATATAAAGCCCGCCGGACAATGCGTTCGGCGGGCTTTAGTTATGATGGACTGTTGTTGATCAGAGTTTTAACTCTTCGTAAGGCAGACCGAATGCTTCGGCCACACCGCGGAAGTGGATTTTGCCGTCGACGATGTTCACACCCGGCACCAAGCCCGGATCTTCGCGGCAAGCCTGTTGCCAGCCCTTATCGGCCAAGCGCAGAGCGTAGGGGAGAGTAGCGTTGGTCAGTGCCAAAGTGGAGGTAAAGGGCACGGCCCCGGGAATATTGGCCACAGCGTAGTGAACCACGCCGTCAACGGTGTAAACCGGTTCGGAGTGAGTGGTAGCATGTGAAGTCTCGAAGCAACCGCCTTGGTCGATTGCCACGTCGACCATCACTGTGCCGGGACGCATCATCGGCACCATATCGGCCGTGATGAGTTTCGGAGTTTTTGCACCGGGCACGAGCACCGAGCCGATAACCAAGTCGACGGTGGGCAGTTCCTGCTCGATGTTGTGGCGCGAGGAGTACAAAGTCTTCACGTTGCGCGGCATCACTTCGGCCAGATGGCGCAAAGTGGGGAGTGAGATGTCGGTGATGGTGACATCGGCGCCGAGTCCGGCGGCCATCAACGCTGCGTTGCGACCTACAACACCGCCGCCCAAGATGAGCACTTTGGCGGGCTTCACACCGGGTACGCCGCCCAGGAGAATACCTTTGCCGCCTTGGGGCTTTTCGAGGAAACGAGCACCTTCTTGCACCGACATACGACCTGCAACTTCGCTCATGGGAACGAGCAGAGGCAGAGCACCGACACGGTCGCGCACGGTTTCGTAAGCGATACAAGTGGCACCCGAGGCCAGCATCGCGTCGGTGAGTTCGCGGTCGGAAGCGAAGTGGAAGTAAGTGAACAGCAGTTGCCCTTTCTTCACCAGTTTATATTCCGGCTCGATGGGTTCTTTCACCTTGATAATCATCTCAGCGATTTGGTACACTTCTTCGATGGTAGGGAGGATAGTGGCACCGGCAGCAGTGTATTCTTCGTCGGGAAAACCACTTCCGCAGCCGGCAGTGTGCTGAACGTAAACAACGTGTCCGTGGGCTACTAATTCTTTGACACCGGCGGGGGTTACAGCCACGCGGTTCTCGTTGTTCTTAATCTCTTTTGGAACGCCAATAATCATAAGGCTTTCAATTTTAATGGATTTATTAGTTTTAAGGTTGTTTAGAACTGCATTTTTGCAGAGCAAAGATTCAGCGCCCCAAAATTAGAAATTTTTTCGCAAAATACAAAAAAATCGCAAAAAAAATCGCAAAAAAGTTCCATTTGCCTTTAGGCAAGCGCTCAACCAACCACTCTATATTAGTGATGGTTCGTAGGATGTGTTTGTAGAAAGTGAGGCAGTCGCCTTTTTTCAAATTAGTAGTAAAGAAGTGCGTTGATGAAATGGTGCTCACATTGCTATATCAGCGGCGGAATTTGCGCCAAAGGAGGCGGCCTTTGACATGGAAGCGCTTGTCGAGCGCAATATCAGCCTTTACCCGCATGACCGTAATTATATTGAAAAGAAGTAAGTCAAAAGAAATTAAAAGATAACAACGATCATACCCGACTAGAAACGATAATACAAAATTTATTGCCGTAAAGCATAAACTCGCTATGGTCAAAGGCCTCCGTACTTTAGCAATGGCTTGACCGATAATTACTCGAAATATTGGAATATCAAGAATCAAAATCACAATTGGCAATATCAGGAATAACGGCAAGAAAATAGCACCACTTTTTGAAAGACGCC
>SFNM01000070.1 GCA_004552725.1 Bacteroidales bacterium
CCGCCGGCGTGCCACAAACGCCTCAGCTGAGGCCTTCAACTCCAAGGTGAAAATCTTTCGTTCTCAAATGAGAGGTGTCCGCGATCGTGATTTCTTCATCTTCCGGCTCGTCAAGCTATACGCCTGAATTTTTAACACTCTATCCTCTCGATTTTAACAAATGCACCGTGATTTAGGCTTGACCCAGTAATTTTAACAATTGACTAAGCCAGTATGTGGAACAGGTTGATAGAGGGAACCGCGCTCGGCTCAGTCATAATATATATATATCGCATTACCACCCACTTCGCTAACGTGGGGTTGGAGGGTATGTGAAGAAAGTGTGTCAAAAATCAGTCGTGTGATACACAGCGTGCAAAGGGTTTACAGGAGGACAGAAGATGTAACAGGAAAACATGATTTATATTATTGAAATTCAATTAATTTTTTATATTGATCCTAAACCGCTCTTTACAAACTAAAAGAGCCACGGGCTTGCGCTCGCGGCTCTTTCGTGTCCGAGATGAGATTCGAACTCACACAGCATTTCTGCCACTACCCCCTCAAAGTAGCGTGTCTACCAATTCCAGAATTGAGCGAAAAACGGGACTCGAACCCGCGACCCCGACCTTGGCAAGGTCGTGCTCTACCAACTGAGCTATTTTCGCGTTGGGCAACGTCGTTTTGTCGTTTGCGTTGCAAAGTTAGGCATTTTTTTTGAATTGACAAGCGATTTTCGGCAAAATTTTTCAAAAAATTTCACCGAAAACGTGCAAATACCTAATTTTCAGTCTATTATTCTACTACAAATATTAGTTGATGCTGATTAAACTGCAAACGGTCGCCATTGGAGAGTTGGTATTCATTGCCAAATGAGAGCGGGCTTCCGTTGAGCAATGTATCGTTGACATCTTTTTTGAATAGGCGCAACGAATACGAGTAGCCGGCCGCAGTGAATTCGGCAGTGATGACCAAGTGCTCGCGCGACATTTGCTTGTCGGCTGTGTCGATTTGCACCGAAGCGCTCGACGATTGCGCTTTGCGCCCCACCACGTTTTCGCCCTCTTTGAGCGGATATGTAGCATCGGAGCCTTGGTCGAGCAGATGCGCTATTTTGCCGCTTTTATTTTCCGGGCCGAAGATAGTGCCGTTGTCGATGGGTGTTTGCGCCGGCTGATTAGCGGAAAATATGGTGGCATTGTTAGGTGCCGGAGTAGGCTTGGGCACTGCGTTCACTCTTTGAAACTCTACAAACCGGCGTTTTTGATGACACACCGGACAAGTGAGCGATTTCTCGCTAATGTTGGGAGCATTTTTCAGTTGAAGCACGGCTCCGCATGAGCACCTCACTCGAATGATTTGATCAGACGAAGCGGCTATCGGCTGTGGCGGCAAGATAGTGAATTGCGAGTAGTGGTGAGCCTGTTGGCATTTAGGACATTTGTATGTTCTATATTCCATATCGTCGGTCTTGGGCAGAAGCAACACGGCTCCGCAAGTACATTTGGCGCGTATTTTGTTTTCCATACCGAATTACTTGAGTTTAATTACGGGCATATCATTGCTGAAGCGGCCCCACATCACCGGATGCTGACGGTCGCCGGAAAAGTCGGCGACTCCGCCATTCACGTATTTGAACAGTTCGCGCGCTGTGACCACTCCATCGCTGTTTTCATCGGCCGAGCCTTGCAATGCGCGGCATAGATATGTAGTGAAAAAGCCGCACGACATCGATGGGCTTTCGAGCGAGTACTCGTCATCGCGCGACGACAGGAAAATCATCACGTTGGCGCCTCGCATATCCGACGAAACCCGGTTGGTATGAGCGGTCGTAGCCTCTTCGCGCACGCCGCCGGCATGGCAAGCATCGATAAACATCATTTTATTGCGGCACTTGCTTTGAGCCATGGCCTCGCGCACTTGTTTATACGAAATGCGGCTGTCGTAGGCCAGGAAGCCGCCGTTATAGCCATGGCCGGAGAAGAAGAATACCACGATGTCGTCTTCATTGGCCTTGGCGAAGACTTGCTTGATAGCGCGAGTGATGCGGTCGGCAGTCGCCTCGGAGTTGGTGAGCAACACATGTGTGAGCGATTGCTTGGCTTTGTACACCTCCACCACCGACGCAGCATCGTTGGCCGGCAAGGTGAGGTCCATGTCGCTGCCCGGATAATCGGCCACGCCTACTGCCACCAAGTAGGTGCGAGCCGCAGCCGCGCCACTCAGCGACAGTACGAATAGGAGCAATAATATGCGGAAGAAATTAGATTTCATCGAAGTATTGTGCAGGGTTATCTGAAGGATTGTCAATATCATCTACTGTAGCGATGTCGCTGATACCGAGGTCGGGAGTGGCATCGCTAAAGCCGCCAAGGTCGGCCACGGTGAGTCCTTGGTCGTCGATGGCGCTAATCTCGTTGGATGCAATCATTCCATCGCCGTTGAAATCGGCTTGGATATAGTCGAACTGCATATCGCCGTCTATGTCGACCAAGATTGCTTCTTGACCATCGACGGTAATTGATGCTACGTTGGTGTCGAGTTCGTCGTTGTGCATCACACCGATTACCTCCACTTCCGAGTCTTCCGACATTGCAAAGGGCGAATGTGACGAAGCGGCGGGGGTGTCGGGTTCGGTCTCAACTACATGAATGTCGTCGTCAACGGCCACCTCCTGTTGAGGTTGAGGCTGAGGCTGTTGCGGTGCTTGAGCGTGTGGAGCTGGTTGTGTTTGAGCAGGTTGAGAAGCATAATGGCCTTGCGGCGCAGATTGGCCCGCTTGTTGGGCTTGGATGCGAGCCCATTCATCTTCGGTGTAGGTGCCGTAAACTTGGCCATGCCATTCGAATGTACCGCCGGGGCCTTGTGCTTGGCGAGCGGCGCTGAATGCTTCGGCAAAGGTCATATCATCGGAAGCAACGGGTGCCACATTCACATCTACTTCCACTTCGGGGGCTTCATCCGCAATCACTTCGGCTTCAACCGGAGTTTCCGAGTCAACGTCGACTTGCGCAATGGCGTCGGGTGCGTCGTCGTCGGCATAGTGAGAGATTACGGCTGCCGCACCAACGCCGGCGGCTGCACCGGCCACGCCCAAACCTACTCGCTTGGCGATGGTAGCCTTGTCGGTCGAAGGCTTGGCCTGCGTTTGCGCTTTGGTCGGAGCATTTGTAGGAGTAGCGGATGCTGATTGCGGTTGCACGGTGGCATTGCCATCAAATTGAGTGGCTTCGTTATCGATAGTATTCATGGGAATTTCTTATTTATGGGTTTATGATGCAAATTTAGCAACTATATAATATAATGTCAAGTTGTAACGCTGATTTTACATCAAGTGGTTTGATTTCTGTATAAAATATGATGAATGGGCTAAGGAGTTAACTCATATACGAGTCTACGTCGGCATCGTTCACATAGTCGGGCATATCGCCGGCGGCATATTCAGCGCTGAAGTCGGCAGCATCCATCATCGGGTGCATATCCACTTGGTGGTCCCGGATGTCTATCACCTCGTTTTCGGTGATGTTGCCATCGCCGTCCATATCGCAGATAGCCACATCGGCGCAGCTATCGAGGTCAGTATCAACAAAGAGGATTGGAGCGCCTTCATCGGCCATTGCCGTGGCCACGTCCATTTGCGAGCCATCGTCGTTGGTCACGCGCTCGTAGCCCACAATCTCCAAGTCGGCACCATTCACATTTACAGTTCGGCCGGAGTCGGCATCTACTGTTTGGTCGTTGGCAGCAACGTAATCGGATTGATCATCATTTTGACTATCAACAACTTCGACTACTTGGTCAACCTCGGCTTCGACTACTTCGACGCTTTCCTCCGGCACGGCGACCGGTTCCGGAGAGGGAGCAGAATAGTGCGGACGTTCCACCACTACCGGTTCTACCTCCACTTCCACCTCAACAGCCGGTTCGGCTTCGGGAGCGGATTGGATTTCGGCGGTAGTGACATCAATGGGCGAAAACTGTTCGCCGGCCATTGCTTGTGAATCTAAAGCAGTGTATGCAGCGGCTCCCACAGCGGCTCCGGCAGCAAATACTGCGCTATCTTTTACTTTTGATTTATTATCGTTTGCCATAATCGTAATGTTTTTGTTTTCTGCTGCAAAGTTACACACACATCTTTCTATCTCCAAATAAAATTTGATTTCTTGTACAAAATATCGGCTTTTATCCACAAATTTATTTTTTCAAAAACAAAAAAGCGCCCTGAGTATGCAAATCCACACTCAGGGCGCCTTGATGAGTCGATATACTTTAATCGATTGTGAATGAGTCGGCATCGGCCGCTGCCGGGAACGCTCTGCGATATTGCTCCACGGCATCGTGGCTCAGGGTGGCGATGAGAATTTCCACACCCGGCATCGGCGCCAGGGCCGCAACTTCTGCCGGTTGACCCAAATGGTTAAAGATGTAGGATTGATGGTCGTAGACATCGCGTCCGCACTGGCCGCAACGGTTCGCGCCAACCACACATGCCTGATTCTCGATGGCGCGCGCAATCAGCAGTTGACGCCACGCATATTGGCGCGACTCCGGCCAGTTGGCCGGCACCAATAGCAAGTCGTATTCGTTGTCAACATTGCGACTCCACACCGGGAAGCGCAGGTCGTAACAAACAATCATTGAGATGTTCCAACCACGATAACGCACCGTGCGGAAGCGCTCGGTGCCGGCATGAAACACGTTATGCTCACCCCCTCGCGAGAACAAGTGGCGCTTGTCGTAATATGTCTCTTCGCCGGAGGGTTCGATAAAAAAGGCGCGGTTGAAATGCTGATGGGCCACGCGCGCTGCAAACGACCCGGCAATAGCCATATTGCGCTGACGCGCTATCCGCGCCACCGCATCAATCGTAGGTCCGGTGATAGACTCGGCCACCGATGCGGGGAAGTCCTCATCGAGCGAGAACCCGGTGGTGAACAGTTCGGGCAACACCACCACATCTACATCTGACGGCAAAGCATTGATGGCTTGCTCGGCCAAAGCCAGGTTGGCAGTTCGGTCGCTCGGTGCAATATCCAGCGCCACAGCCGCCACTTTCAACGGTGCAGCCATTATGCCAGCGATGCGAGGAGTTTACGTTGGTCGGCAGGCACCTCGCTATTGATTTTTTTCAGAATTGCATTGGCTTTTTCGTACAGTTCTTCGCGCAGGTGTGCAAATGCGGCACGATAGTAGAGGCGACGAGCCTTGTTGTACTCGCTGCGATTGTCGAAATCGCGCGGCACTTTGTCGAACGACACGCTCACGTGCATCACTGTTTCAGCCTGAAGCACGGCGATGTTGTACATAATTTCAGTCACAACGTCATCGCTGAGGCCTTTAACGATGAATTGAGTGAACTGGAGTTCGTCGGCAATGCTGCCGCACAGATATTGTACGCGTTTTTTGAATTGACGTTTATTTGCCATTGTGGTTTGATTATTAGTTGGTTAGTAATTTTCTGAATGCTTGATACGATGGTGCGATTTTGATTGGAGGAATCGGTCGCCCCATAAATTTGGTGAGTTGGAGCGGCAGTTCTACGGCACGGCCGGTGATAGCGGTCATCGTGTCGAGGCTCTTGGCCGGATGAGCCGTAGCCATCACCACGCTATATCCGTCGGAAGGGCTTTGAGCCGCGGCCGCAAGCGCCACAGCAGTGTGCGGGTCGGCTTCGTAGTGTAGTTCGTCGTGCGACGACACCACCATCTCTGCAATCACATCATCGGAGATAGCGTATGCCTCAATGTCGGCTCGCAACGCGGCCAAGTCGTTGTTGTACAGAGCTAAAATGCGATGGATATTGGTTGGATAGCCGGTATCCATAGCCGAAGCCAAAGTGCGACGCGAGTTGGCATTTACCTTGTCGATGGTGATTTCGCCGTGGAGCAAGCGCACGAAGTCGTCGTTGGCATTGCATCCGGCAATAATCTTTCCAATCGGCAGGCCCATCCGCTTGGCCAGCACCGCCGACACCAAGTTCGACAAGTTGCCGCACGGAATAGCCACATTGAACCCATCGGCCGGCAAATTTGCCGCCTTCAACTGAGCATAAGCCCAGAAGAATGGCACGATTTGAGCCAGTATACGCAAAATATTCTGTGTGTTGGCGCACGTTACTATCACTTCACCGTCCAATGTATGGTCGCAACAGGCTTGATACACCATCTTCTTGCATTGCGCAATAGTGCCGGACACTTCCACCGCGTGGATATTGCGGCCGATTGTGGTGAATTGAGCCGATTGCAAGCGCGACAAAGCGCTGCGCGGATAAAGCACCATCACTTCTACTCGTCCCATGCCCGCAAAAGCATTGGCAATGGCGCCGCCGGTATTGCCGGTGGTGGCAGTGAGCACTTGGAATCGCTGCGTTCTCATCTTATCCCATTTCTGCAAGAGAGCGGCAAGAAAACGGGCGCTGACATCCTTGAAAGCGAGCGTGGGGCCGTGGAACAGTTCCAAAACGCCCAAGTTAGCCGATATATTCACCATCGGCATCGGGAAATTGAGCGCCATCTCCACCACATCTTTGATGTCGGCTGATGACAAGTCGCGATACAACAAGGTGTTCATCACCACATACCCAACCTCGTCGAGCGTCATTTCACCTATATTATTGAATAATGCACGGGGTATGCGCGGCAAACTCTTAGGCAAGTAGAGCGTTCCGTCAGGAGCGAAGCAATGCAATGCCGCTTGACGCAAGTCCACTTCGTAATTACCGCTTGTGCTGATAAATCTCATATCTATAGAAAAGATTTTTTGCAAAGTTACAGAATATAAACGATAAAAGCAACCCAAATGTTGCTTTTCCTCATAACTTTTTCATAAGTATCACGGTTGGGTCGTAAACGTAGGAACGACAATAATTTTCTTCGTTATTTCGTAATTCGTTATGCGCGTTTATCTTAAATCCTCCGTATTCGTTCTTCGTTTAGACTCCATATATAATAATTAAACTATTTCGCAGGTGGAATTGGTTAAAGTTGGTTAATTTTTAATTAAAATAAGGTAAATTTACTACCTTTGTATATGTTTGAAGAAGTTTCAGCATTTTTTGATTGGCATTGGGTGCGCATGGTGGTGCTCACCATATATGTCCTGTCGGTAGTAGGTATCACCATTGTGATTATCTCTGAAAATCGCAACCCGGTGAAATCTCTTGCCTGGGTCACCGTGCTGTTTCTTTTTCCGGCGGTTGGCCTTATCCTTTACCTCTTCTTTGGCCGCAACATTCGCAACACTCGCAAAGTGTCGCGCCGCTTCAAACGCCGCTTGGCACGCTCTACCGCTCCTCACACCTCCGACTACGAATCCCTGGGCCTTTCGCCCGAATCGTTGCAACAAATCACCCTCGGCGCAAACATTTCCGACGCGCAACTCTATTCGGTCAACGACGTGGAAATTTTCACCAACGGCACCGACAAATTCGCTCGCCTTCAAGAAGATATCCGCTCTGCTCGCCATTATATCAATATCCAATATTATATAATCGAAGACGACCGAATAGGCAACATCATCGGCGATTTGCTGCTGGAACGCGTCGATGCCGGGGTCACCGTGCGCGTAATCTACGACCACGTGGGCTCCTTCAAAATTCGCAACAAACTCTTCAAACGCCTCGCTGCCGGCGGCGTGCAAATCTTTCCCTTCTTCGAGGTGACTTTCCCGCAATTCGGCACGCGTATCAATTGGCGCAACCACCGCAAAATATGCGTCATCGACGGCGTGATTGGCTACATCGGCGGTATGAACATCGCCGACCGATACATCTCCGGCGGAAAGTTCCCCTCGTGGCGCGACACACACCTACGCATCGAAGGCCCCGCCGTGGCGGCATTGCAATATTCATTCGCCGTGGATTGGCACTTTATGGGAAAAGAGCCGATAGCCGAAGTGGCGGGCGGGAAGCCCGTGGATAAGCCGGCCATGTATGCCCAACTGCTCACTTCCGGGCCGTCGTCGCAGTGGACCAACATCGCCTTTATGTTCCACCAAGCCATTGCCGCCGCCCGTCGACGCATCTACATCCAAACCCCCTACTTCCTCCCTACCGACGCCCTGCTCAAAGACCTCATCACCGCCGCGCTGGCTCGTGTCGACGTGCGCGTGATGCTTCCGGCAAAGTCCGACTCCAACTTGCTCGACTTCGCTTCGGCCTCTTACATCAGCGAGTGCCTGCGAGCCGGAGTGAAATTCTACTTCTACAAGGCCGGTATGTTGCACTCCAAATGTATCATCATCGACGATGAATTTACCACCGTCGGCTCCACCAACTTCGACTTCCGCAGTTTCGAACACAATTTCGAAGCCAACATATTCATTTATTCCAAACAATTCAACGAGCGAATGCTCTCAGTGTTCCGCTCCGATATGGAGCAATCTCAACGCATCACCTTGACCCAATGGCGCAAGCGAAGCATCATTCGCCGCGCCACTGAGTCAGTGGTTCGTTTGCTCTCACCAATCCTTTGACTTATGCAGAATTTCGACATTCCCACAATGCGCGCTCGCTTTTGCGAACTTCTCCAACAAACCAATCGCGAAAACATCAACTATGTAATCGAAGATCTCGACGCTTGGGGATTTTTTCAGGCTCCGGCTTCGGTGCGCAATCACTATAATTTCGCCGGCGGGCTCGTGGCTCACTCGCTCAACGTGTACGATGCAGCCATGGCCATCCGCTCTTCAATGATTTCGCTCCGACCCGAAGTTGAAAAGCAACTCCCCGAGAACTCAGTCATCATCGCCGCGCTACTCCACGATGTATGCAAATCTTCAATCTACAAGTTGGTGACCCGCCGTCGAAAATCGGAAATCGGCACTTGGGAAGACGTTGAATCATACGAAGTTGACTACTCCGACCTCCCCGTAGGCCACGGCGAAAAATCCGTAATCATGTTGCTGCGATCCGGCCTCGACCTCGACGACGCTGAAATTTGCGCAATCCGTTGGCACATGGCGCCCTACGATATGCCTATGCAAAGTATCGAAATGGATAAAAATCTGCGCACCGCTCAGCGACAATCGCCCCTCACCACACTTATCCACTTGGCCGACTCTCTCGCCGCCCAAGTGCTCGAAATCGATGCTTAAACCTCTCACAATCACCAACTTCCCATGAGCAACTCGCAATTCCTTTACCTCAACTCGCGCGATGAGTTCTATCGCGTAGACGTGTCCAAAATCGTCTACTTCGAAAGCGATGGCAACTACACCAACATCCTGCTCAACAACACTCTCAAAGGCACCGTCTGCATGAATTTGGCCCAAATGCAACAAATCCTTGCCGACAGCCTCAAAGACGGCGCAAGCGTGTTCGCTCGCGTGGGGAAGCGCCACATTATCAACCTCAAATACGTGTTCCACATCGCCATCCTTCGCCAAAAATTAGTGCTCAGCGATGGCGAAAACTTCGAATATCATCTCAATGTGTCGAAAGATGCGCTCAAAAAACTCCGCGACGTGTACATCTCCGGACTCGCCTCGGCTTTGGAAAAATCTCTCGACAAATAAACGATTGCAATGAACAGACTCCACGAAAAAACAATATTAGTGGGCCGATCGCCACTCAACGACGGCCTCCTCATCGCTGTGAACGGCTCCACAAAAGTAGCCAAAGTGGCTTGCACCGTGCCCCCAACCGTAAGCCGATGCCAGCCCGAAGTCGCCGCCGCTCACCTTAGCCTATACGTCGACGCTCAAGGCAATATCAAAGCCACAAACGTAAAAGCACAAAACTGCACATTCGTCAACGGCATCGCCATCAAAACCATTGCTGTGAAACCCTCCGACGTTGTGGAATTAGGCCAAGACCACTTCCGCGTAGGAGTGCAACAAATACTCAATGCCGCCACATCTATACTACCCAAACCCGCTCAACAATACAATATCTTCCACCTTCACCGCGTTTGGAACGAATACAAAGACGGTCTCAAGGACATCCAAAACAAACGCAACAAAATGGCCATGCAACAACGTATGCCGATGATGTTCTCAATGGGCGGTGGCATCCTTGGCGCTTCGTTGGGCTTGGTATGGCCTCAAATGCAACAATACGGCTTCATCGTCTCTGCCATCGGCTTCATCCTCATGTTCTACTTTATGTTCCGCAACCCCGTCCAAGACATCAACGATGAAAAAGAAACCCTCGACCGCAAACTCGAGAACCTCTACGTGTGCCCCAACCCTAATTGCGGAAAATCCCTTCCTGCCAAAGACCTCAACTACATCAAACGTCAATTCGATATGCACTGCCCATACTGCAAGTGCCAATACATCGACAAACCGATGTAAACACACCAATAACACGAAAGAGCCGCGGGCTTGCGCTCGCGGCTCTTTCGTGTCCGAGATGAGATTCGAACTCACACAGCATTTCTGCCACTACCCCCTCAAAGTAGCGTGTCTACCAATTCCA
>SFNM01000071.1 GCA_004552725.1 Bacteroidales bacterium
CACGCATATCGACGAAGGCGGAGCAATTCATCCTCAGCGATAGGTTCGGCAACCAATTTCTCCATCTCGTATTGAGTTTGCTTGATTACCTCTTCTACATATTTGGCATCGCATTGTGCTCCAATTCGGATATAACCACCTTCGTAAGAGCCACATAGGGCAGATGAAATGCCGTAGGTGAGTCCAAGTTCTTCGCGTATATTTTGCATCAATCGGCTTCCGAAATATCCGCCAAGGCACATTACTGCCAAACGCAAATTCACATAGTCGGGATGTGAGCGGTCGATGGCCGGGATACACATCACAACTGCTGATTGCACGGCGTGAGGCATCTCCACATCTATACGGCCTGAGCCTTGCGGTTGATACTTCTCAATGTGGATAGGCGATGGCGCTGATGCCTCGGGGAAGCGACTTAGAAAATTGACGATTTCTGTTTCAGCGCGTTTATCAATTTGACCGGCTGCAAACGCTTGCATGTGACCGGAGCCTACAATTTGTTGGTAACAGTCTCTAATCTGTTCTGCTGTAATGCTTTCAACATCCTCGGGGATGTCATGGTGCGTTTCAGGGTGGCTTTGGCCAAAAAGCAATGGTGCGATTGCTTGGTTTGCTACATAACTTACTTTGGTTAAATCCACTCGCATCGTGGTTGCTATCTTAGCCTTGCGACGCTCTACTGCCGCTGCATCTAATGCGGGTTCTAATATAATTTGTTGCAAAACATCCAAAACTTGGTGGAGTCGGTCGTTCAAACAAAAGAGTGTAAAGCCGCTATAGTGCGAAGATGGATGGCGCGACAAGAGTGCTCCATTGAAGTCGATTATGTCCTCAATCTTGTCGCCGGAAAGTTGTTTTGTGCCATCGCGCATAGCCTCACCCAACACATGCGGCAGACTGTGAGGAGCAAAATCGTTTTCGCCGCCATCGTAAAAAATCGACAGACGGGTGATAGGTTGGTCGCCTTGGTTAATTATGGTGAGTGAAACTCCGTTGTCGAGAGTCAACACACTACTTGGCGCAAGATGTAAATCACACATCTCAGCCACTTGGGGCGCTACTGCGCGGTTTGGTTGGCTCATTTGTCTAAAATGTGAAGATTTTTCTCGGCATTAGCCAAGTCGGCGGGAGTGTCGATGCCGATGGTGGGACAAGTGGTTTCAGCGGTGCGGATTACATAACCCGCTTGGAGCCAGCGCAGTTGCTCCAGGCTCTCGGCTAATTCCAGCGAGGATTGGGGTAAATTTACAATCTCGCGAAGAGTATCGGCGCGATAAGCATACAAGCCTACATGGGTGTAAAACTGCGCTGCGCCGGGCCATTGGTCTTGGGGCACATTGCGCAGATATGGAATAACGCTGCGAGAGAAATAGAGAGCACGGCCATCGTTGCCAATCACCACTTTGGGTGTATTTGGGTCGGCAAGAGAGGCATAACTGCCCTCTTTGTCGAATGGTCGCACGAGTGTGGCAATTTGGCAATCGGCGCTTTCAAAACATTTCATCACGCTCTCGATTTGCGAAGGAGCAATGAACGGCTCATCGCCTTGGATGTTGATTATTACATCGGCATCCGACTCGGAAAGTTGATAGGCCTCATAGCAACGGTCGGTGCCGCTGCGGTGTGAGGTAGAAGTCATGATAGCACGCCCACCGAAACTTTCCACGCACTCGAAGATGCGTTGGTCGTCGGTAGCGACCACTACGTCGGTCAGCACATTCGATACTCGGGTGTAAACGCGTTCAATCATAGTGCGATTACCTATTTTGGCTAATGGCTTTCCGGGGAAACGGCTCGAAGCGTATCTTGCCGGAATAATTCCGATAAATTTCATAGTTATTTGGTTTATGCAAGTTTCACATATAGGGATGCAGCCTCAAATTTCACGACTACAACTTCAGTGCCGGCGCTGATAAATTCACCGGTTGAGGTGGCATCATATCGCTCACCGTTGATTTCGATTTTACCGGCCGGACGCAAGTCGGTCACTGCTTTTGCTTTGCGCCCAACCATTTGCGATAGTGATGTATCTACTCCTATATATTCGTTGTCAATACTTTTTTGAAGGGTCAAAATTGAGGTGGATTTGAAGCATTTCGGTCCGTATTTCGAGGTTAGGAACATCACTACTCCAACGGCCAATACAATGCCAACGAGGAAGATTATCGAAGCGGATACGATTGATGTGCCTAAATCGCCATCGAACGACGAAGGCGACACCATTGCTCCAATCAACGATGCCGACAATGCTATGATGCCTGCAATGCCTGCAATGCCGAAGCCCGGTATGACAAATATTTCAAGCGCTAATGCCACAATGCCGATGATAAATGCTATGATGACCCACGGCGCCAACGTGCCGGTAATCAGCATCGGCATAAAGTACAAGATAGCAGCCACTGAAGCCACTGCTCCGGCAAATCCCAATCCGGGGGTGTGCATCTCCATGTATATGCCACCGATAATCAGCATTATGAGTATTGCTCTTACACCTGCTCCGGCCAAAAATCCCAAAACATCGTCGGATGTGTTGGCTTCGAAAGTGGTGATTTCCGCATTGGGCATATTCAATTGCTCCAACACCTGCATAGTGTTGGCTGCAATTCCGTCGATAAGCCCAATGCGCAATGCTTCATCAGCAGTGAAGGCGATAGCGGTGTCGGGCGATACCATTCGGGCTGCAATTTCCGGGTCGCGACGCCAACGGGCCACGCTGTCGCCTTGAGGTACATAGCGTCCGTGGCTCATAGCGGTGGCTCGCATCACCGAACTCCAATAACTTTGATATTTTTCCGGCATAGGTTGGCCGTCAGCCCCTACTACAGTGGCCGCGCCCATACTTGCTACAGGACTCATAAAAGCCGAGTCGCATGCAAGGGCAATCAAGGCTCCGGCCGAAGCAGCATTGTGGTCGATATACACAGCAGTGGGCACTTGCAGTTGCATCAATGCCGAACGTATAGAGTCGGCCATATCAACTGCGCCACCGTAGGTATTGAGCCGTATCAACATCAATTCATACTTCTGAGGACTTTGCTTTACTTCTTTGATAGCACGTGCAGTGTAGCGCCATGCCGTTGCGTCTATCTCATTGTCTATATTCAATAAATATACACGTTGAGCCATTGCTGACATAGCCAAGCAAATGCTTATGATTGCGATGAAAATTCGTTGTTTCATATCTTTTTTGAATTAAAATATGATGGACCGATAATCACACCGGCTAATAAATATATGTAATAACTCAGCACTCGCCATAAAGTGGCCATCAACAATGCCACTCCGATGCTACCGATGATAGTGCCGTAATAGTTGGTGAATAGCCATTCGCTGACACCGCTTCCGCCCGGAGTAGGACTTATCATTAATACAACCCACACCACAAACTGACGTCCGAATACAAGCAATTGCGATGCAGCCGGAACAAATGCCGCAAAGAGCGCGTTGACTACAAAGTAACGGCTGAACCACGACAAAGTTGTGGCACCGAATACTTCTATCCACCAACGTATTGAGCGCCCTTTAATCCACTGAGAAGTAGATAGAAGATTGTCGGCTGTGCCTTTAGCCGATGCTTCCCACCGTCGCAACCATCTCAATTTGAATAGTTTGCAAATGCCGGTCGATACCCATTGAGGACGTGCCAAGATACCGGTGAACAAAATTGCGGTCCATATCACAATGCCGGTGTATACCAGCCAAAAAAGGGTGGGGATGCCGGCCATAAGGCCGTTTTGGTCGCTATCAAATAATTCATCAATGGGTAAAACTAATACTAATAGCGGGCAAAAAACCACAAAAAACATCTCGTCGAGAAACAAAGTGGTCAAAGTCAGAGCTGTGGCTCGACCTACCTTGATACCTTCGCGATTGAGGTAAAAAATTGCCAAAGCGCTTCCGCCAACCACCGATGGTGTGATGGCGGAAGTAAACGCGCACATAAGATCAACGCGGAAGGCACGTCGCCATGTCAGTGCTCGGTCAGTGATGGTTCTAAAACGCCATGCCAGACCAAAATCACGGCCAATCACAAATGTGAGGGCGGCGATAATCCAAAATGCCGTGGTGGTATTAATGGATAGCATACTCCACGCCTCGGGGGCATAATCCTTTACGAACAGCCATACCACTACGCCTAAACCAATGGCGCCGGGCACCACAGCTCGTAGTAACGTGCGCTTTAATTGGGCATCCATTCGGTCAAATAATCGAATTGATAAGTGCTGCGGTAGCCGATACAGGGTTCGGTGCAGCGGTGATTGCTTCGCCAACCGCAAGCCCTTTAAATCCTTGGGAGAGGATTTCCTTAGCATTATTAGCTGTGATGTTGCCTTGGGCCACTATCGGGAAATCTTCTTTTACAGCGGCAATAAAAGTGGTACGTTCGTTTTCAGTGAAGTGCTGAGGTAGAAAGGCAAAGTCTATGTCGGCTTTGACAAGCGTCGGTATCACCATTGGATCCACTACTTCGAGGCCGATGATAGCCTCCGGACCGATTTTTTCGCGCAATTCCGGGGCACTTATCCTGTGCTCGGTTTGGTAGCGAATACTCAAACGCACGCCATGCACACTTAACTCCGCGGCCAACTCCGGACGGTCTTCCAAAGTTAAAATCACACCCGACTCTTTGCACATTTCTATCACCTCGGGCATTAATTCAGTTTTCAACTCTTCATCGTTGAGTTCCGGCAGAGCCACGGTAATCCATTGACACCCACCTTCGATGGCCATTTGCGCTAACTCAGCCACCGAATAGCGCTCGCTTTTTGTCAGTATATATTGAACCATATTTTCTTTTAAATTTTCGCAAATTTACAAAACATTGCGCTTATGTGCAATTATTTTTGTATCTTTGTGGAGTAAAATTTAATTGGTATGACTAAATTAGGATCTGTAATGACCCGTGTGGGTCGAAAAGCACTGCTATTAGGTAGTGGCGAGTTAGGTAAAGAAGTAGCAATCGAACTCCAACGCTTCGGCGTAGAGGTTGTGGCATGCGACAAGTATGAAAATGCACCCGCTATGCAGGTGGCTCATCGCTCTCACGTTTTCAGTATGCTCGATGCCAATGCTTTGCGACATGTTATTGAACTCGAAAAGCCTGACCATATTATCCCTGAAGTTGAAGCAATTGCCACGCCCGAACTCGTGAAATTAGAGGCGGAAGGCTACCACGTCACTCCCACTGCGCGTGCTGCCTTTCTCACCATGAACCGCGAAGGAATTCGCCGCTTGGCAGCAGAAGAACTCGGACTTCCCACTTCGCCTTATCGGTTTGCAGATACATACGAGCAATTCCGCGAAGCGATTGATGAAATAGGCCTCCCTTGTGTGGTAAAACCGGTGATGAGTTCCTCAGGCCATGGCCAAAGCACTATTAAAACAGCCGACCAAATCGATGCCGCTTGGCATGAAGCAATGGAAGGCGGACGAGCCGGTGCCGGTCGTGTGATTGTGGAAGGTTTCGTAAAATTCGACTACGAAATCACCCTTCTTACAGTGCGTTCGTGTTCGGGCACTACTTTCTGCCAACCTATCGGCCATATACAAGTTAATGGCGACTACCGTCAGTCATGGCAACCGCAACCGATGTCGACCGATGCACTTGCAAAAGCACAAGACATCGCTCGCAAAATTACCGATGCGTTGGGCGGCTACGGTATCTTCGGCGTGGAACTGTTTGTAAAGGGCAACGAAGTGATTTTCAGCGAAGTATCACCGCGTCCGCACGACACCGGTATGGTCACTATGATATCTCAGGATATGAGCGAATTTGCTCTCCATGCTCGTGCTCTTTTGGGCTTGCCGGTGCCTGAAATTCGCTTCTACGGCCCGTCGGCATCGATGGCCGTGGTGGTAGAAGGCGATACCGACAAAATCGAAATGGACAATTTGGAACAAGTTCTTGCCGAAGGAGGTGTGCAAATGCGCATCTTCGGCAAGCCCGAAATCAAGGGCCACCGTCGCATGGGCGTAATCCTTGCTACTGCCGACACCCTCGAACACGCTCGCGCCAAGGCCCAACGCGCCTACGATGCTCTGAAAGTAAATGTTCTTTCGCGCTAATTATGGATATCAACCGCCTTACACTGATGTTGCGCGTGGCCGATGTGGCTCGCGCCGACATTATGTTAACGCCCGAGAGAATCTACTATCGCTTCGCTACAGAAGATTCTCTCGAGGATGGCGAATTGGCGCCTTTGCCCGAATTTGCCGCGACCATCAACTCTTTGGTTGAAGTGGCCAAAGGTTGTGCTAACGAAACGCCACTTGCTGAAAATGTATTGATGCAGGTTTTCGTCAACAATCGTCTTTCATGTGAACCTGTAAGTGAACAATCCCTAACTCGCCTCATTCGTGAACTTCTCCCCATCACTGCTGAATTTCAATTTCTCCAAGGTTTTCTCTAAGAGAAGTCCGGTGGCAAAAAACAAACGCCCGCTTCCCCATGAGAGGAAGCGGGCGTCTTTTTTCGATTAACGGATTATTCCGGTGCGTTGATAGCGTCGTTGGGGCAAACTGCTTGGCAAGAGCCACATTCGATGCAGGTGTCGGGATCGATTTTGTAGATGTCGCCTTCAGAGATTGCGCCTACGGGACATTCGGGCAAGCAAGTGCCGCATGCTACGCATGAGTCGGTGATTACGTATGCCATAATTCTTTTCTTTTAATTGATAAATAATAGTTCAGTTTCGTTTTATAGTGCAAATTTAGCGATTATTTTCGTATTACCGCTATTTTTATGCAGATTTTTGCTTCAAAGTTGAAATTTTTTCGTAAATCGGACCTTTAATTTCATTTAACGGCCTTAAAACTCATATCGAGCCCTTTCACGCTATGTGTCAAAGCGCCCACGCTGATGAAGTCAACGCCCGCTTCGCCGTAAGCGCGCAGTGTGTCGATAGTGATACCCCCCGACGACTCAATTTCTACGTTGGGGTTCTTGCTCCGGATGAGTTTCACGGCCTCAGCAGTGCGTTCGGGTGTAAAGTTGTCGAGCATGATGCGGTCCACACCCGCATCAAGTGCTTGCAGAATTTCCTCCGTGTTGCGCACTTCTTGTTCGATGCGCAAGTCTTTGCCATTTTCTTTGCACCATTGTTTGGCACGAGCCACTGCCTGTGGGATGCCGCCGGCGAAGTCGGTGTGGTTGTCCTTGATAAGAATCATATCGAACAAGCCGATACGATGGTTGGCACCGCCGCCGATTTTTACTGCCATTTTCTCTAACATACGCAAGCCGGGAGTTGTTTTGCGTGTGTCGAGCACCTTGGTGTGGAGTCCTTCGAGACGTTGTTGATAGCGGGCGGTGGTAGTGGCGATGCCGCTCATGCGTTGCATCACGTTGAGCATAATACGTTCAGTTTGTAGCAATGAACGCACTTTTCCCGTTACTTTGAAAGCAATGTCGCCGGGACGCACGTGGGTGCCGTCGGTGATGAACACTTCCATCTTTAAATCGCGGTCGAACTTGGCAAACACCTTTCGAGCGATTTCCACACCGGCAAGTATGCCTTCTTCTTTTACAATAAGTTGTTGGCACCCTTCAGCGTCGGCCGGAATGGTGCTCAACGTGGTAGCATCACCATCGCCCACGTCTTCGGCAAAGGCCAATGTGAGCAGGTCATCTATAAGTTGGTCGGGAGTTTTCATTTGTATTTCCGAAATTTTTATTATCTTTGTGCAAATTTAGCAATAAAAAATCAATATGCAATGAAAATTCGCATAATTTGTGTTGGAACCATGCGCGAAGCCCCTTTGCGCGAACTGCTTGATCGCTACACTCAGCGTATACCTTATTACATGCCGTTTGAAATGGTCACTATTCCCGACATCCGTGCCGCTCGCAATCTTACCCCCGAGCGCCAAAAAGAACTCGAAGCCACCGAAATCCTACGGCAACTCGCCCCCGGAGATTATAATATACTTTTAGATGAGCGTGGTAAAGAATTGACTTCTCGTGAGTTGGCTCAGTTTATTGAACGTAAAACTTCAGTACTTTCGCGCAACCTCAATTTCATCATCGGTGGCCCTTACGGCTTCGCTAAATCGGTGTATGACCGCGCCGACATGATGCTCGGCCTTTCGCGTATGACGTTCACTCACGAAATGGCTCGCGTGCTTACTGCCGAACAAATCTACCGTGCACAAACCATTTTGCGCGGTGAACCATATCATCACGACTAATCATTTAATTAACTGATTATGAAACGCGTACTTCTTGTTTTGATTACACTTTTAGCGCTTGCCTCAAGCCGTGCTACCGTGGTGCTCGACGCCACCGATGGTCAACCAATAGTGGCCGCCACTATTATGAACTCTGAGGGACATGTTCTCGGCCTTACTGATGCCAGGGGCCAGATTCCTGTTGACTACTTGTCACAACTGCCGCTTACCATCCGCACGATGGGCTACGAATCAGCGGCTGTGACTGCTGAATCAGACACTATACTTCTCGCACCGTCAGTATATGAACTCCCCGACCTCGAAGTATCTTCCGCCGACCGCAATGTGGTTCGCCTCGTGTTCTTCGTTCGCCAATATACCTCCCTCACCGGCGATACCAAGCAAATCACTCAAGTATCGGAATCGATGGTCGACTTCTTCATTCCCATTCGCAAGGCAAAGAAAATCGATGGCACCGCCGAATTGCGCGTGCTCTTCCAACGCTCGGCATCACATACAGTGTGGGCCGATGGACGCGATAGCCTCCAGTGTACCGCTACCGAAGATCTCAGTTTTCTAAACTCGCTCGTAACCATCGACTCCGCACAAGTGCCTGAACCGCAGTCGTTTGCACTTATTTCGCACGACTCCATCGCCTGCGATACTATGTGGAGTAAGCACATTTATCCGCATCAAATTTTCCGCCGCACACCTGTCGGTTACTTCGTCACAGTCGATGCTCTTGCCAAGCAAAAGAACCACCGCTTCTCGCCTTGGTACTTCAAATTGCTTGGTCTCACGGTAGATATCAATGAACTTATGGCCACATACGTCTTTGCACCGACCACTCGCACCTTACACCGCCGCGACGAACTTACTTCGATGAGTTACAGCCTCCAAATCGACTGCCGTGGCAAGTGGTTCAAACGCGCTATGGACTCCGATGCACCGGTCGACATGCGCTCCTGGGCCGAGTTCTACCTCGTGGACCGCACCTACCTCCCCGACACCGAAGCCCGCGAACTTATGCGCGACAAAGAAGCCGAGTACCCCCTCACCATCCCCGCCGACGTGCCGCCCCTGGCGCCCATCTTCCAACCCCTCCTCCCCCAGCCGCAGTAAACCGCCCTCCTCGCTGAATCTCACCCGGATTTTGACGGATTTCTTATGATGGCCATCCGGGTGGTGGACGATTTACCATCCGGATGGAGGGGGCACATGGGAACAGGAAATTTAGCGGATGACAGGATAATCGATTGGTAATCAAATCGGTAGTGCCGCAGCTTGCTGCGGCATACAGGATGGTTCGGTGGCGGCTAAGCGACCATTCCATGGCTGCGGTGTTGAGGAAGTGATTGCACGTCCCACAGAGGAACTTCGCGCTGGCGCGCTCGTTCCACTGCGGGGTTATCTATGAGAGCACGCGTTCAACGCGTGTGCGTAGCCGGCCGCGCATCGAGGACCATCGGGATTCCCCCGAGGCAAGCCTCCGGGCTACATGTGGGCAGCAGAGCGTGCGGCCACGGACGTGCGGGCGCGACAGGCCGCCGTCCCTACTGCAAGTAGGTGTTTCAGGTAAAACGTCAACCATGAGACGGAAAGGAAGGATGGCGCGTTGCACAAACCTGTCTAATTTTAAAGTGGGACTTTAAATTTAGATTATTGCTGTCCGGTAAAACTTAGAAGGACACAGAATATCTGTCCGAAGTCCCTTAAAACCAGGCTCCGGACTTTCTTTTTCAAAAAGTAAGCCCCCCT
>SFNM01000072.1 GCA_004552725.1 Bacteroidales bacterium
CTGGCATAATATGACACTTCGCGCTGAGTACGGAAATGACGGTGCAACGATGCAAAAAACGTTTGGAAAATCACATCTCTGCGATTGACCTTCACATTAATAGAATCAACATTGGTCACATAGGCTTCAATCACCTCGAAGAGCAATAATTGACCGATAGCAGGAATAATGGCACTATTGAGCAGAGTCGGCTGCTTTTGGCGATGTTCAAACAATTCAATGACACTGAGTATTCGATTGAATTGAGCATCATTCAAATGTTCCAATGGGTGAAAACGAATAAACAATCGATTTGACACATCTATCACTTTATCCAAAAGCGAAAGCACAAAGTCGAAATCAGCCGAAGCCACTATGCCTTGCACATCGTTTGAATACTCCATCACCTCCGTAATTGAAAATCCGGGATAAATATACATATCACCGGCACGAAGGGTGTAAGAATTATTATCCATCTCCACTCGTATTTCCCCGGCGGTGCACAAAAAGAAGCCGTTTTGGTCGGAGTGTATCGACATCCGTTCACGGGCTTCTATCTCAGAGGCTGTGACACGATATAACAACATATTACCGACATATTCCATATATTCAAACAATTGTAGGGTGAAAAACGTTCTTTAATTAATTGCGAGGCAAATTAAGCAAAAATAATTCAAATAAAACACTCTTTTTGGCATATTTGCACATAATAGCGACAAATAGAACAATTTTTTGATATAATCGGTTCATTTCAAATAACTACTTATTCTTAACTTTGCAAACAAATTAAATTATCAAATATGGCTCTGAAACAATCACTATTGACTCTTACAGGATGCTTGCTCATAATGACGGCTTGTAGCAATTCTAACACCTCATCAGACAATTCCGTGGCTGTTGAACTTTTCACTGTTGAAAGCGCACAAAGCGGTAGTGTGTCGGAATTTCCCGGACGCGTGAAGCCGGCCGAGGAGGTGAATTTAGCATTCAAAGCGAGCGGCAACTTGCTACGCGTGCTTCCCGAAGAGGGTGCATACGTGCGCAAGGGCCAATTAATTGCAGAAATCGACCCTCGCGACTACCAAGTGCAATATGATGCCACCTTGGCCGAATACAATAAAGTGAAGGCCGAGGCCGAACGCGTGATACGCCTTTGGGGCGACAGCGCAGTGAGCGCCGATGCCTACGACAAAGCGCGCTTCGGTATGCAACAAATCACCGCAAAACTCAACAACGCGCATAATCAGTTGCAAGATACTCGGCTTTATGCACCATTCGACTGCTACCTGCAGAAGCGTTTGTTCGAGGCACCATCAGTGGTGAGTGCCGGGATGCCGGTAGTGATGCTTATCTCGGCAAATATGCCGGAGGTCGAAATCAACTTGCCCACATCAAGTTATCGTAATCGCTCACATATCAGTGGCTTCAGTGCAAAATTCGGCAATGACTCCATCGCCACACAGCTCTCGCTCATAAGTTATGCCCCACAAGCCAATGCCAATGGGCTTTATTCCGTGCGGTTGGCCATTCCAGGCACTGTGGCCGAACGTCCCACTCCGGGAATGAGCGTGATGGTGAATGTGAACTTTACCGGCGATGCAATGGCTGACGCAGCGGTGTTTGTGCCCACCACAGCTGTGTTTGAGCGCGACGGCAAGTCGATGGTGTGGATATACTCCGATAGCACGGTTACTGCACGTCAAGTGCAAATAGAAGCGCTCCACATCGATGGCTCTGCTAAGATTACCGCCGGATTGCACGATGGCGAGCGCGTGGTTACAGCCGGTGTACATAGCCTGTCCGAAGGCCAACGTGCCCACCCAATGGCCGAAGTATCATCCACTAACGTAGGAGGCTTGCTATGATAGACTTTGGAAAATGGGCTTACGATAATCGTAAGTTGGTATATTTCATAGTGGCCGTACTCTTACTTGGCGGTCTATACGGCGCTTGGAGCATGAGCAAACTCGAAGACCCGGAAATCAAGGTAAAAATGGCTATGGTGGTGGCTGTGCGCCCCGGCGCTTCCGCCCACGAAATGGAAATGGAAGTAACCGAGCCTTTGGAGAAAAACATTCGCACCATAGGCGAAGTAGATGAAGTGCAATCGTGGTCGTATGGCGATATGGCACTAATTCAAATCACACTCAAAAGCGTCACACCCGACGATGAAGTAGAACAATGTTGGGACAAACTCCGTCGCAAAGTCAACGACACTACGCTGCCGTCAAGCACCTCCGTAATGGTGCAAGACGATTTTGGCGACGTATACGGTATGTTCTACGCTCTCACCGGTGATGGCATCGAGCACAAACGTCTGAGCGACTATGCACGACTGGTTCAGCGCGAACTCACCAACATCAACGGTGTGGGACGCGTATTGCTCTACGGTGTGCGCGAAGAATGTATAAATATCGAATTGAAGACCGAGCGTATGGCCACTTTGGGCGTGTCGCCGGCCGAAATTCTTGCCACATTCAACGGCCAAAACGACGTGTGCTATACCGGATATTACGACAACGGGCCGAGGCGTGTACGTCTGACTGTCAACGACAAGTTTCGCACCGTGGAGCAAATCCGGAATATGATTATCCAAGGCCACGAGGACGACCAATTGCGACTTAGCGATGTGGCCACAGTGACAGCAGGATATACCGAGCCCGCACGCAACACGCTGAGTTACAACGGCCAAGAAGCCATCGGTTTTGCCGTAGCAGCGGCTTCGGGCACCGACATTGTGAAAGTCGGCGCACAAGTTACCGAGCGATTGGAACAGTTGCAACGAGAGCAATTCCCGACCGGTGTGGAGTGCCACAAGGTATTTTACCAACCGGAACGTGTGATTTCCGCTCTCTCCACTTTCTTTATCAACCTTATAGAGTCGGTGCTCATCGTTGTGGCCATTTTGATGATAACTATGGGATTCCGTAGCGGTTTGATAATCGGATTATCGCTATGCATCATTGTTATTGGCACATTCTTATTACTCTTCGGCTTCAACGGCTCGATGCAACGAGTGTCGTTGGGCGCTTTCATCTTAGCGATGGGTATGTTGGTCGACAATGCCATTGTGATTGTTGACGGCATTTTGGTCGACCTAAAAGCCGGCAAACCGCGGTCTGAAGCACTCTTCTCCATCGGCAAACGCACGGCAATGCCGCTATTAGGCGCCACACTCATCGCTATCTTGGCATTCTTACCGGTGTTCCTATCGCCCGACACCGCCGGCGTATATGTGCGCGACCTATTTATCGTGTTGGCCGTGTCGCTGACCTTGAGTTGGCTATTGGCACTCACCCATGTGCCACTTATGGCTAACCGCTACTTCAGCCGAGTCGTACCCGACAAGCAAGGCACCAATCCATACGGTGGCCGCTTCTATCGTTGGCTCGACTCGCTCCTATGCTATTGCTTGCGACATCGGATTATAACTCTGTTGACCGTCGGAGTGTTGGTGGGTATCAGTATTTTCGGCTACAAATATATGCGCCAAGGCTTCTTCCCCGAT
The DNA here is from genome assembly GCA_004552725.1 of Bacteroidales bacterium. Taxonomy (GTDB): domain Bacteria; phylum Bacteroidota; class Bacteroidia; order Bacteroidales; family Muribaculaceae; genus CAG-873. The sequence continues at coordinate 3,488 of SFNM01000072.1, forward strand.
ATGGTCTATGACCAACTCTATATGGAGTATAAGTTGCCCGAAGGCACACACCCCGCACGCGTGGCTGCAGACCTGGAACAAATGCGAGAGTACTTGATGACCCGGCCCGAAGTGCGCAACGTCACCGCATCAGTCGGTGGCACTCCTGCTCGCTACAATTTGGTGCGTTCTATCGCCAATCCTTCGCTCAGTTATGGCGAACTAATCATCGACTTTGAATCAGCCGAAGCGCTCGACCGCAATATCGAAGACATCCAACAAGTGCTTCAGCAAAAATACCCCGACGCATACCTCAAACTGAAGCCATATAATATAATGTATAAGAAGTACCCCATCGAGGCATTGTTTACCGGACCTGACCCCGCGGTGCTTCATCAATTGGCCGACTCGGCTGCTCGCATTATGGAGCATTCGCCCTATACGCGATTGGTAACCACCGACTGGGAGCCGGCTCAACCTTTGCTCACCATCGATTTCAATCAATCGGATGCTCGTCGAGCCGGACTCTCGCGCAAAGATATATCCATGTCGTTGCTCACCGCTGCCGGAGGCATCCCCGTTGGCACTTTCTATCAAGGCACTCACTCCAACACTATTTTTCTGAAATGTGTGGAGGATAATGGTTCGAAAATCGACAATCTCGAAAATGTGCCATTGTTTTCGACTTTGCCAAATTTCAATACTGCATTTTCAGAAGACAATTTGATGCAACTTCGCTCGGGAGCAGTAAGCAAATCCGATATGATAGCATCGCTGTTGGGCACAACACCATTGCGACAAGTGGTGAATGGAGTGGATGTAACGTGGGAGGACCCGGTAGTGCCCCGCTTCAATGGTCAACGAGCACAAGATGTGATGTGTTCGCCGGCACCGGGCATTGATACCGAACGTGCACGACGCGAAGTGGCACGCGAAATCGAGCAAATCGACCTTCCCGCCGGATACGCGCTCCAATGGAAAGGCGAAAAATACGCTTCCGACCAAACGATGCACTATCTCTTCCTCAACATTCCATTGGGTGTTGTGCTGATGTTGGCGATTTTGATTATGCTTTTCAAAGACTACCGTCGACCGATTATCATCATCTGCTGTATTCCGCTTTTGGCCGTAGGCATTGTAGGCGCAATGTTGATAAGCCAATTTGCCTTTACCTTCTGCGCTATAGTCGGAGCCTTGGGCCTGGTGGGTATGATGATTAAGAACTGCATTGTGTTGATGGACGACATCGACAGCCGTTTAGCATCCGGCATAGACCCTGCAGCCGCTCTCCGTGCCAGTGCCGCCGCCCGCTTCCGTCCGGTGATGATGGCTTCGCTCACTACCATACTCGGTATGATACCACTCCTCTCCGACGCCATGTTCAATTCTATGGCAGCCACCATCATGGGAGGATTATTATTCTCCACCGTGGCCGTATTAGTGTTTGTACCGGTGCTTTATGCTCTTTTCTTCAAAATCAAATTATGAACAACTTCAAATTACTGATATTTGCGCTTTTAGCGCCTATAAGTGTAAGCGCGCAGACGCTATCCATTGCCGAATGTGTTGATATTGCTTTGCAACACAACAATCAGATAGCAGCCGCACAATCTCAACTCAAAGCCTACCAAAGTGATGTGCGCACCGCTCGTTCGTACTTTTTCCCGCAATTGTCGCTTTACGGCACGTTGCTTTATTCCGGAATAGACGACACGTACTCAATTGAGGGCGGTATGCTTCCCGTAGTCGATACTCATGGTAATCCCACCGGCTCTTTTGCCGGCTTTCCTGGCATTAATCTCAACTACGATGTAGGCTTGATTTACGGCGGTGGCATCAAACTTGAGCAACCGATATATATGGGCGGAAAAATTCGTTCATCGTACCAAATGGCTCGCATCGGCGAAGAAATCGCGTTGCAACAACAACGGCTCACCACCTCCGAGGTTGTGTTGAACACCTCCGATGCTTTTGCACAATTGGTGCGCGCCACCGAATTGCGCCGAGTGGCACTCGCTTACAACACTCTTTTGACCGAACTGCATCGCAAGGTACAAGCCGCGGTAAACGCCGGTATGACCACCCGCAACGACCTTCTCAAAGTAGAAGTAAAACTCAACGATAGCCGTCTGCAACTGCTACGCGCCGACAACGGCATCACACTCGCTCGAATGAACCTGTGCCACTACCTCGGGCGTCCGCTCATCGACTCAATTGCAGTAGATGGGGTGCTCCCCCACCCTGAGTCGCTACCACCCCGCTCGGATGTGAACGTAGATGAACGCGCTGAATACCAAATTTTGCAACAATCCACTGCTTTGGCACAATCGCGCGTGAACGCAGTCCGTAGCGAGATACTGCCTCAAGTGGGGCTTGTAGGCCAAGTAGGCTATCTCAATGGGTTAGACCTCAATGGCTCAAAAATGATGCACTCGTGGAACTACTTCGTAGGTCTACAAGTATCAATGCCATTGCTCGACTTCGGCCGTGGATGTTCAAAAGTGAAGGCGGCTCGAAATCGCTACGAACAAGCCCTCTCCGACCAACTTGATTCCACTGAACTGCTGACTCTGCAAGCCAACCAAGCCTATAATCAACTATCTGAGGCTTTCCTCGAAGTGGATATGGCGAAAGCATCTGTAAATTCGGCCGAAGAAAATTTGCGTTCATCGCGTCTGAATTACGAAGTTGGCACAGAAACGCTCTCCGACCATCTCGAAGCGCAACTCTTGTGGCAACAAGCCCTCACCACCGAGGTCGAAGCCCGTATCGCACTCTACTTAGCCCATTTGAAGTACCTCAGAGCCACCGGTCGCCTGTAAAATCATCCCAGGCCGCGCACTCTTTCCCAACGCATTTTCAATCAATACGTTGCTACTATTTGCATTGTCAAGACCTCAATATAAACCGCGGCAAGTGCTTGCACACTTGCCGTTTTTTTCGTAAATTTGCAGTCGCTAAGAAAAATCTTGTTTATGAAAATTTTAGTAACAGGCTGCAAAGGCCAATTAGGTAATGAATTACACGAGGTGTTGGAAGCGCAACGCCCCGGCATCACTACATACGTAGACCGCGAGGAACTCGACATTACCGACCGCGATGCCGTAGAAACTTTCCTCCGCCATGGCGACTTCTCTCATGTAATCAATTGCGCAGCCTACACCGCTGTTGACCGCGCTGAAGACGAAAAATTAGCGTGTTCGGCAGTGAATATCGATGGCATTTCCAACATTGCTCGTGTAGCAGATGATTTGGGTATTCGCATCATACATATCTCCACCGACTATGTTTTCGACGGGCATGCTTATCGCCCTTATACAGAGAGCGATAAGGTAAACCCAATGTCGCAATATGGCACGACAAAACGCAAAGGTGAAACCGCGCTTTTAGGCCTTTCACCCGAGAGCATCATCATCCGCACCGGATGGCTTTACTCCCCATTCGGGCATAATTTTGTCAAAACCATCCTCAAACACGCGGCAAGTGAGCACTCTTTGCGCGTTGTAAGCGACCAAGTGGGCACACCTACCTATGCTGCCGACTTGGCTCAAGCCATTGCCACTGTGGTATTTGCTCCGCAATGGGTGCCCGGCATCTTCAACTTCTCCAACGAAGGCGTTTGCTCGTGGTATGACTTCGCTGTGGCCATCGTGCGCCATAGCAACATTGATTGCCAAGTAACTCCGATAGCCACCGTGGACTATCCCACCGCAGCCGAACGCCCACACTACAGCGTACTGGACAAAACTCGCTTTAAAGCCACATTCTCCGCCACTATTGCCCATTGGGAAGACGGACTGGTACGCTGTCTTAATCGTATTAACCTCAACAGCATCAATTAATGTCAGATCTTACCGACGAAATCCAACGCCGGCGCACGTTCGCTATCATTTCACACCCCGACGCCGGCAAAACCACCCTCACCGAAAAACTTTTGCTTTTTGGTGGCGCTATTCACATTGCCGGCGCTGTTAAAAGCAACAAAATCAAGAAGACAGCCACCTCCGACTGGATGGAGATTGAAAAGCAACGCGGCATTTCCGTGGCAACTTCCGTAATGGGGTTCAATTACGGTGACTATAAAATCAATATCCTTGATACTCCCGGCCACCAAGATTTCGCCGAAGACACATACCGCACTCTCACCGCCGTTGACTCCGTGATTATCGTGGTTGACGTAGCCAAAGGTGTGGAGCAACAGACACGAAAACTGATGGAAGTGTGCCGCATGCGCTCTACCCCGGTAATTATTTTTGTAAACAAACTCGACCGCGAGGGTCGCGACCCGTTCGACATCCTCGACGAACTCGAAGCCGAACTCAAAATCAGCGTTCGCCCACTGAGCTGGCCCATCAACATCGGTCAACACTTCAAAGGCGTATACAACATCTATGAGCACTCGCTCGACCTTTTCACTCCCGACAAGCAAAAAGTGTCGGAGCGTGTGGAAATCGACAATGTGGACGATCCCCGCATCGACCAAGCCGTTGGCGAGGCTGATGCAGCCAAACTGCGCGAAGACCTCGAACTAATCGAAGGCGTTTACCCTGATTTCGACCGCGAAAGTTATCTCCAAGGCAAAGTGGCGCCGGTATTCTTTGGTTCCGCGCTCAACACTTTCGGCGTGAAAGAATTGCTCGACTGCTTTGTGGAAATCGCCCCTTCCCCACGCCCGGTGGATGCCATCGAACGCCGTATCAATCCTGACGAACCGAACTTCTCCGGTTTCGTGTTCAAAATCCATGCTAATATGGACCCCAACCACCGGTCGTGCATCGCGTTTGTAAAGATTTGCTCCGGCAAGTTCGAGCGCAACGCTGTGTATCGCAACGTGCGCACCGGCAAAACGCTCAAATTCTCAGCTCCCACGGCCTTCATGGCTCAGCGCAAGAGCATCGTCGATGAAGCGTGGCCCGGCGACATCGTGGGCATCCCCGACACGGGCAACTTCAAAATCGGCGACACAGTCACCGCCGGCGAAGAAATCCACTTCCGCGGTTTGCCATCGTTCTCGCCCGAGATGTTCAAATACATTGAGAACACCGACCCAATGAAGTCGAAGCAACTTGAGAAAGGCGTGCAACAACTTATGGATGAAGGTGTGGCCCAACTGTTCACCAATCAATTCAACGGCCGCAAAATTATCGGCACTGTTGGTCAGTTACAGTTCGAAGTAATTCAATATCGATTGCTTCACGAATATGGAGCACAAGTGCGTTGGGAACCAATCTCACTCTACAAAGCATGCTGGATTGAAAGCGACGATGCTGAAGCATTGGCTCAATTCCGCCGTCGTAAGCACCAATTTATGGCTACCGACCGCGAAGGTCGTGATGTATTCTTGGCCGATAGCAACTATGTGCTCCAAATGGCTCAATCGGACTTCCCAAAAATTCGTTTCCATTTCACCAGCGAATTCTGACTTGACTGTAGATAACTTTTTCGCTCAAAGTGGTTGTCATCTTCAAAAAAATTGCTAACTTTGGGGACAGTTATTCATCCCTAAAGTTAATGACAAATGTATGAGTAAATTCGTCCATCTTCATGTCCATAGTCACTACTCCCTACTCGACGGCCAAGCATCTATCTCCGACATCGTAGATAAGGCAATGGCCGACGGTATGCCCGGAGTGGCTCTTACCGACCATGGTGTGATGTATGGTATAAAAGAATTTACCAATTACGTCAACAAAAAGAATAAGCCCACCCTCTCGGCTATCAAAGACACTCGCAAGCGCATCAAAGAACTCGAAGACGGCGCCGAGCCGGCTGAAGATGAGTCAATTGAAGCCTTGAAAGCCAAATTGGAAGAGTTGCAATCGAAGGTGTTTACCCCGATTATCGGATGTGAGATGTATGTGGCCGATAATGCAATGACCGACCGCACCGACAAGCACGATACCGGTCGACACTTGGTGGTGCTTGCCAAGAACAAAACCGGCTACAAAAATTTGATTAAATTGGTGTCGCGCGCTTGGACCGAAGGCTTCTACTTTCACCCACGCACCGACAAAGCTTCCATCTCAGCACATCACGAAGGCTTGATTATTTCAAGCGCCTGTTTGGGCGGTGAGATACCTCGCCTGCTTATGCGAGGCGAGATTGACGAAGCCGAGCGCCGCGTAAAGTGGTGGAAAGACCTTATGGGCGATGACTACTACCTCGAACTTCAGCGCCATAAGGCCACTGTGCAGCATGCCAACCACGAAACATACGAGCGCCAGAAAGAAATCGAGCCGGAGATAATACGAATTGCACGTAAATATGGTGTAAAACTCATCGCCACCAACGATTCGCACTTCGTCAACCAAGAAGATGCCGAGGCTCACGACCACCTCATCTGCATTTCCACCAAAAAAGACTTCTTCGACGAAAATCGTATGCTATACACCAAGCAAGAGTGGCTCAAGACTTCCGAAGAAATGAGCACACTCTT
>SFNM01000073.1 GCA_004552725.1 Bacteroidales bacterium
TAGGGGGGCTTACTTTTGAAAAAATAAACCCCGAAGTCCTATTTTACAGGACTTCGGGGAGGGATTTTATGCTCTTGGGAGTTTTACCGGACAGCAATAATTATGATACTCATTTAGCGTGGATTATGCAAATAAACGGAAAAATTCCAATAAAAATAGCATCAATTTTAGGAAAAATTCCGATAATTTTTCTTCAAAATTTGGAAAAATTCCGAATGAGAAGCGTTAGGCTTGGGAAAGGAGGCCAAGGCGAGCGGCAAGAGCCACGATTTCACTCAGCAAGGCCTTGGTGGTGGCGTCGGCCGGTTGTTGGCCGTCGACGGTAATGCCGGGAGCGGCTCCGAGGAGGATTGGGAGAAGGGAGGCAGAGCCGTCGGAAGCATTAGCGGCGCCAAACCGCTGCAACAAATATCCTATCAGAGATAGCGCCATCGAAGCATTGAGTTGGTTGTCGGGCGTGGGTTGCAAAGTGTCGACCACTTCCATCAAAGAAAGGGCAGTATGAACGGAGAGAGGTAGTAAAGGGGCGTTGGCTTGCGCGGGGTCTGTGAAGTGAGCGATGTCGGCAGTGATAAGAGCCATGATAGCACATTCAAATGCTTCGCGGCTGAGATTGATGGCACGAAGCGCGTCGACGTGTGCGGTAGCAACTCGCACAAAAGCATCGGCCACGGATGCTTGACAGTCGGTATTTATAGCGCGACGGAGCGCGTCGTCGTACATAGCGAGTGCTTCACCGGAAAAGCGGGCAGCAGAAGGTGCATCGCCTTGCTCAATAAGTTGAGCCACACGCTGAAGCGTGGTATCGAGAGGAAAAATTTCGTTTACGTCCATACTTTTGCTAAAAATTTCGACAAAGGTAGTAAAAAATGACGGTTGAGACAAAAAAATTTTGGTAGAACCAAATAAAAGTCGTAACTTTGTGGCCGAAAAGCGTAATCTCTGGTAGGACAAGCAGCCTGCGAATATTGCGCACAGTTTTAACATTTTAAATTTATAGATTTACAATGGACTTAATTAAAGTAGCCGAAGAAGCATTTGCCACCGGCAAACAACATCCCGACTTCGGCCCCGGCGACACCATCACCGTGGCATACCGCATTAAAGAAGGCAACAAGGAACGTATTCAGCAATACCGTGGTGTGGTAATCCGCATCTCAGGTGAAGGCAGCAAAAAGCGTTTCACTGTTCGCAAAATGAGCGACAACATCGGTGTAGAACGTATCTTCCCGATTGAATCTCCGTTCATCGACTCCATCACCGTGAACAAATACGGTAAAGTGCGTCGTGCCAAACTTTACTACCTCCGCGCCCTCACCGGCAAGAAGGCTCGCATCAAAGAGCGTCGCGTAGTAAAATAAGTCGCCATCTCACTATGACAAAATCAGCCGCCAGGACTGCGATAGCGCCGTCAGGCGGCTTTTTTGCCATAGAGAATAAATGCAAACGAAAACAAGCGACTCATCACGAGCGTTATAACAATACGACCCTCAAAACTACATAACAACTATGGACCTTTTCGAAAGACTGACCGCTAAGGCCAAAGCCACCCGTCAGCGCATCGTATTGCCGGAAGGCACCGAATCGCGCACCCTCACTGCCGCCGACCATATCATCGCCGACGACATTGCCGATATTATCCTCATCGGCGACCCTGCTGAAATCAACCGTATGGCCGGCGATATGGGCTTGAAGAACATCTCTCGCGCCACTATCGTAAATCCCCATGATAAAGCCGTAATCGACAAATATGCGCCGCTTTTGTACGAATTGCGTCGCTACAAAGGCATGACCGAAGAGCAAGCACGCTTGACCACAGCCAACCCTCTGTATTTAGGATGCTTGATGGTGAAAGCCGGCGATGCCGATGGCGAAGTGGCCGGGGCACAAAACACTACAGGCAATGTGCTTCGCGCTGCCTTCCAAGTAATCAAGACTCGTCCGGGCATCAAAGTCGTATCCGGTGCGTTCTTGATGTTGCTTCCCGAACACTTACCCTTTGGCGAAAACGGTGTGATGGTATTTGCCGACTGCGCCGTAGTGCCAGACCCGACAGCCGAAGAATTGGCTCAAATCGCAGTGTGCGCAGCCGAAACAGCCCGTTCGCTTGCCGACATAGAGCCGCGCGTGGCCATGCTTTCGTTCTCCACCAAGGGTTCAGCCAAGCACGAACGTGTGGACAAAGTGGTGGAAGCCACCGCATTGGCTCACAAAATCGACCCCACCCTTATCGTTGACGGCGAATTGCAAGCCGATGCAGCAATCGTGCCTTCCGTAGCGCACAAAAAAGCGCCCGAAAGCATCATCAATGGCAGCGCCAACGTGTTGGTATTCCCTTCGTTGGAAGTTGGCAATATAGCATACAAACTGTGCCAGCGCTTGGGCGGTGTGCAAGCGGTAGGTCCTATCTTGCAAGGATTGGCAGCACCGGTAAGCGACCTCTCGCGCGGTTGTTTCCCCGAAGACATCTACAAAACCATTATTATGACTTGTTGCCAAGCCATCGGAGCAAAGAAATAATCCTAATTAATAACCAAAATAATCACAATCACCCATGAAAATTTTAGTTCTCAACTGCGGTAGTAGTTCTGTGAAATACAAACTCATCGACACATCCGACGGCCACACAATGGCTGAAGGCGGTGTGGAAAAAATCGGTTTGCCCGACGGCTTCCTCAAATTCAAACGTGCCGATGGTTCGAAAGACATCATCAACTTGGGCATGGCCGACCACCAAGCATCAATCCGCGCTATCCTCAACCTGCTCACTGACGCAAAAGAAGGATGCATCGCTTCGTTCGACGAAATCGACGCAGTAGGCCACCGCGTGGTGCATGGTGCAGAGAAATTCACCGAAAGCGTGCTGATCAACGACGAAGTAATCGCTAAAGTGCGCGAATGTTACGACTTGGCTCCGCTCCACAATCCCGCCAACATCGTAGGCATCGAAGCCATCACCGCATTGATGCCCAACACCCCGCAAGTAGGTGTGTTCGACACAGCCTTCCACCAAACGATGCCTGCAAGTTCGTATATGTACGCTCTGCCTTACAAGTATTATAAGGAAGACGGTGTGCGTCGCTACGGCTTCCATGGCACCAGCCACCGCTATGTATCGGGGCGCGTGGCTGAATTCCTCGGACGCGATGTGAAAGACTTGCGCATCATCACCTGCCACATTGGCAACGGCGCATCAATCACCGCAGTAGACCACGGTCGTAGCGTCGATACTTCTATGGGTCTGACCCCTACAGAAGGTTTGATGATGGGAACTCGCTGCGGCGACGTAGACCCGGGTGTTCTGATATACTTGATGCTCAAACACAATCTCAGCGCCGACGATATCCAACGCATCATCAACAAAGAAAGCGGCATGGCCGGTGTGACCGAGATTTCGAGCGATATGCGCGAAATCGAAGCAGCAGTGAATGCAGGCAACGAACGTGCCATTCTCGGCTTGGAAATGTATCAAAAGCGTATCATCAAATACATCGGTGCATACGCTGCTGAAATGGGCGGTGTAGACGTGATTGTCTTCACCGGCGGTGTGGGTGAGAACCAAGCCGGATTGCGAGCCGACGTATGCCGTCCCTTGGCCTTTATTGGCGTGGAAATCGACGAAAAACTCAATGCCGGCATCCGCGGAGTGGAAGTAGACCTCTCCACAGCGGCTTCAAAGGTAAAAGTGTGCGTAATTCCCACAGATGAGGAATTAATGATTGCACGCGACACCGAAGAAATCGTGTCGAAACAAAATAAATAAGCAGTAATTAACAACAAGCAGTAGGACATGAGGCCAATTGGCACAGTTCTACTGCTTGATAAAACGAACCCACAATGAAAGCCAAAACATTTCTTCTGATAGCAGCCATCACAGCATTGATAGCGTTGGTGCTCTTTTTGTGGCACAATGCGATTAGTTCGCGCGGCATCATCATCAGTGCCGGCATAGTATTCATCTTGGCCGGAGCGCTGACAGCATTGATGAGCCGACGTAGTCTTTGGCAAAGCAAGGTAGCCAAAACGCTGACCATGATTTCGAGCGTGGCAGCGGTAATCGGCGGCATTGCATTGCTATACTTCAATGAGGAAGCAGGCAAGGCCATGCCATCGGTGTTTGCTATCGCCACATTGTTTGGCGCGATTTGGCAATTCATTGTGCCGCTCAATCGGATAATGGCCGGAGAGGCGCAGTGGGCATGGTTGTTTACTGTGCCTGCCGCCTTAGTAGGCACAGCGGTGTATCTATTTCTATTGCCCAACGAAGCATTGAGCGATCCGCAAGCCATGTGCGGGCTTGGGATATCGCTAACAATCGTAGCGATTGCATCAGCAATCGAAGGCTTTCTTCTACGCAAAGGCGCAGCCATTGTCACTACGAGAAGCACCCCCGGAGCACAAGCCGGAGGAGCCGGTAGTTCGGGGTCGTTGAGCGTTACAAAAGGCTCTACACAGCCCCTTGACCCCGAAAATGAGGGCTAAATTGCAAAAAAAATGCAATAAATCAGCGAATTATTATTGTCAATTCAAAAAAAATAGCGATATTTGCACTGCAATTTAGAAAAAGGCCCCAAAAGGGTCGGTAATTTTATTGCAAATAATCGAATAACAAACTATCCAATCAATAAAAAGACCCAAAATGACTAAGGCAGACATCGTCAACGAAATCTCCAAATCAACCGGCATCGAAAAGGCCCTCGTTCTGGAGACTGTAGAAAAATTCATGCAAGTGGTAAAAGATTCTCTTGCTGAAGGTGAGAATGTATACCTCCGTGGTTTCGGAAGTTTCATCATCAAGACTCGTTCCGAAAAGACCGCGCGCAACATATCAAAGAATACTACATTGATTATTCCCGAGCACAAAATTCCGGCCTTCAAACCCGCGAAAGTGTTCATGGAAGAAGTTCGCTAAGTCATCGACTGAAGGACAAATACAAATAACAAATATATTATTAACTTAAAAACTTACGCCAAATGCCCAGCGGAAAAAAACGTAAAGGCCACAAAATGGCTACACACAAACGCAAAAAACGTCTTCGCAAGAACCGTCATAAGAAGAAATAAGCCGCGCGGCTAACAAGCCGACGGTGTTCTTCCGCCCTTGTGTTTGCCGTCGACTCTCCCACAGTACGCCCTCCGCGTGATACCGAAGTGGAAGCAAACACTAAGACTCGGTTCGAAGCCATAAAAAGGACTACCACGGGTGAGCAAAGGTCCCGCCAACGGCGAGATAAAACAGCCCCACCCATAGGGTGTCCTTTTTATTTTTTTATTAATCACAGACGCATCCCGTCGCAACCCACTCACATCCATGAAAAGTGAACTTATCGTAGACGTGCAGCAGACCGAAGTGTCGATAGCGCTTTTGGAAGACTCTCGCTTGGTGTCGCTCCAAAAAGAGGCGCGCAACATTTCGTATGCCGTGGGCGACATCTATTTAGCCAAAGTAAAGAAGTTGATGCCCGGCTTGAACGCCGCGTTTGTCAACGTAGGCTATGACAAGGATGCATTTCTTCACTATTTAGATCTTGGTCCCCACTACGCCACCTACTCGGCGTATGTCAAATCCCTTTTGGCGGAAGGCGCCACACGCGTTCCGGCCATTGAAAAAATCGAAATACAACCGGATATCGACAAAAACGGCTCCATCGCCAACATTCTTACTCAAGGACAACCGCTGTTAGTGCAGATTGTCAAAGAGCCCATTTCATCAAAAGGTCCTCGCCTCACTACAGAAATTTCTTTCACCGGCAGATTTATGGTGCTGATACCATTCAGCGACAAAATCTCTATCTCGCAAAAGATAAAATCGCCGGTAGAGCGTATGCGGCTACGCCAACTCATCGAGAGCATCAAGCCGCGAAATTTCGGTGTAATCGTGCGCACATCGGCCGAAGGCAAGGGTGCCGCCGAATTAATCAACGAATTAAAGACGTTAGTAACGTGCTGGAACAATGCCGTGGCACGTGCGCAAGCGTCAACCGCTCCCGAACTTATCTTCGAAGAAGAGAGCCGCATCGTGGGTATGCTGCGCGATGTATTCTCGCCATCGTTTGAGGCAATCCATGTGAACGATGCCAACGTATTTGAGCAAATCGAGAAGTACGTAAGCCTCATCGCGCCCGACCGCCGCGATATTGTAAAGTTATATCATGACGAAAAGCCTATTTTCGACAACTTTGGCATTACACGGCAAATCAAATCCTCGTTCGGCAAAACCGTATCGTTCCGCTCAGGGGCCTACATCATCATCGAAAGCACCGAAGCGCTCCATGTAATCGACGTTAACTCGGGCAATCGCACTAAAGCCACCAACGACCAGGAAAGCAACGCGCTGGAAGTGAACTTGCGTGCCGCAGAAGAAATTGCGCGACAACTGCGATTGCGCGACATGGGCGGCATCATTGTGGTCGACTTCATCGATATGAATAAAGGTGAGCACCGTCAACAACTGTTTGAGCACATGCGCGAGTTGATGGCGAATGACCGCGCCCGGCACAATATTCTGCCGCTCAGCAAATTCGGTTTGATGCAAATTACTCGCCAGCGGGTTCGTCCGGCATTGACCATCGTCACGGAAGAGAATTGTCCGTCGTGCTTTGGACGCGGCGAGGTGCAACCATCGCTTCTGTTCACCGACACGCTATACGAGAAACTCGATTACTTGGTCAACGAATTGGGTCAGCGCAATTTTATAATGTATGTACACCCGTTTGTAGATGCATATATCAAACGCGGCTTATTCTCGACACTCTATGGTAAATGGCGCCGCAAATTAGGTCGTTGCTTCAAAATTGTAGCCGACGAGTCGCTCGCTTATCTGCAATATAAAGTTATCGACAGCAAGCACAATGAATTAGACCTTAAAGCCGAGAAAGACATCAATGCATCGTCGGCTGAAAAGCGCAATTCACGCACCAATGAGGCCAACACGGCAGACGTAGATGGAAATGAAGCATCGGACACTGAGGCGCAATCGAAGCCGAGGCCACAGGCCGCACCGGGTCAAGGCCAAAGTCGCAGCGCAAAAGCCCGTCGTCGCAAACGCCTTCGCAAAGAGGCAGAGGCAGCAGAGGCAGCGAAAGCGACAGAGACAGCCGAAACTACTCAATCCCCTACCCCAAGATCTGAAAACGAAGAATGACATCCGTAGAAGGATAGTCGTACACAAACGCACAGCGCTCCGCCTTGTAGAAAGCGGAGCGCTATTTTGTGTGCGGGGGGATGTGCTTGGCAGTTCGGCTTCCGCCTCACCACAGGACTCAAAGCGGGTTAGAAAGCGTTGATGGTGGCTCGAAGGGCGGAGAGGCGACGGAGGAGAGGCTCGAGGAGGTCGAGGCGAAGCATATTGGCGCCGTCGCTTTTGGCATTGGCCGGGTCGGGGTGAGTTTCGATGAAGAGGCCATCGGCGCCGACTGCGATTGCGGCACGGGCAATGGTTTCAATCATGTCGGGACGTCCACCGGTGACGCCGCCGGCGGTGTTTGGCTGCTGAAGCGAGTGAGTGATGTCCATAATAACCGGGCAAGCGCATTGTTGCTGCATTTCGGGAATACCGCGGAAGTCAACGATGAGGTCGCCGTAGCCAAAAGATGTGCCGCGGTCGGTGACCATCACTTGGTCGTTGCCACTCTGACGAATTTTATCTACAGCAAATCGCATGGAAGCGGGCGCAAGGAATTGCCCTTTTTTGATGTTGATGGTGCGGCCGGTAGCAGCAGCGGCTTGCAAGAGGTCGGTTTGACGGCAAAGGAAAGCCGGTATTTGGAGTATATCGACGTATTTAGCGGCCAATTCGGCTTCGTGAGCGGCATGAATGTCGGTCACGGTAGGTACACCAACAGTTTGGCTGACTTCAGCAAGGATTTCGAGGGCTTTTTCGTCGCCAATGCCTTGAAAAGAGTCTAATCGCGAACGGTTTGCTTTGCGATAAGAGCCTTTGAACACGTATGGGATGTGGAGTTCTTGGCAGATTGGAGCCACGGTATTAGCGATATCAAGAGCCATTTGTCGGCCTTCGATTACGCACGGTCCGGCGAGGAGGAAGAAGTTGTTGGATTGTGATGATTTAAGATATTGAGGGATATTGACGTTCATAATAATCGTTGATTGAGGATGTGACAAGTATCAGCAGCCACTAAAGCGGCTGTCTCTGTGCGTAGGCGATTGTCGCCCAATGAAATAGGCTTCCAACCGGCATCGAGAGCGGTAGAGATTTCTTCGGGCGAGAAGTCGCCTTCGGGTCCTATAAGAATGATGGTATCAGAAGCGGGTATGTATTCGGTGGCCATCAGCCGACGCGGGATTGAGGGGTCGCAGTATGCGATAAAGCGTTGACCGGTAGTACAGGAGCGCATAAACTCGGCAAAAGGAGTCATTTGCTCAATGACCGGGAGAATAGCCTTGAGCGATTGTTTCATAGCCGATACGGCGATTTTATTGAGGCGTTCAACGTTGATTTCTTTGCGTTCCGAGTAGCGACAACGAAGGGGAACGAAGCGATCAATGCCGATTTCCACCAGTTTCTCAATGAGCCATTCCATGCGGTCGTTGTGCTTGGTTGGTGCTATTGCGATGGTGATGGAACCGGGCCACACTTTTGGAAGGTCGGCTCGGGAGAGTACTTCGACAGAGGTATGTTTTGGATGGGCGTCGAGGATGCGACATCGAAGAAGATGGCCACGGCCGTCAACTACCTCGATTTCGTCGCCCGAGTGCATACGAAGTACTCGCGCGCAATGTGCGGAGTCGCTTTCGGGCAGAGTGCCGGAGGTTTCGATGTCGGGAGCGTAGAAGCGGATCATTTATCGGCGGGGTTGGCTTTGAAGCAGAAGAAGAAAAGCACGGTCACCACGGCAGCGTATGCGGCGAAAATGAGCCAAGAGGTGTGCCATCCATCGAGCGCTTGCTCAGGAGTGAGCCCTTCGGCATACACATATTTGTTGGCTACTAAAGTTCCGGCAAGGAAGGTGCCGACGGATGCACCGATGCCATTGGTCATAATCATAAACAGGCCTTGAGCGGAAGAGCGAAGTTCGGGGGTGGTTTGGCCGTCGACGTAGATACCGCCCGACACGTTGAAGAAGTCGAAAGCCACGCCATATACCACGCACGAGAGCAAAAGCAGAAGAGCGCCGGGGAAGTGAGTGTCGCCAATGCCAAAGAAGCCGAAGCGGAGCACCCATGCCAACATAGCGATGAGCATCACGCCTTTGATGCCAAAGCGACGCAAACATACGGGAATTAGCAAGATGCAAAGCGCTTCGCTACATTGCGACAGCGAAATCAGCAACGTGGGATATTTAGCGAATGAGTCTTGGGCATATTCAGCCACGGTTTGGAAGTGCTGAATGAAAGAAGTGCCGTAACTATTGGTGATTTGCAACGATACGCCGAGCAACATACTGAATATGAAAAAGATAGCCATTTCCTTACGACGGAAGAGTTTGAAAGCGGAAAGGCCGAGGGAATCGGCGAGCGAGGCTTTGGAATTGCGGTTGACCGGACAATGTGGCATAGTCAGCGAATAGAAGGCCATGATTACGCCGAAGATGGCACAAAGGATGAATTGGTAATATGTGTATTGCAATTCAGCGCCGCCGACTTTGATGAAGTTGACCATCACTTCTGCTACGATGAAGCCGATAGTGCCCCAAATACGGATTGGCGGGAAGTCTTTTTCGGGAGAAAGTCCATGCTTAGTTAAAGCATTGAACGACACCGAGTTGCAGAGGCCGATAGTGGGCATATAGAAAGCCACAGCCAAGGTGTATATTGGGAAAAGAATAGCAAAATCAACGGCTTGCCCTGCTTGCATACAATATAC
>SFNM01000165.1 GCA_004552725.1 Bacteroidales bacterium
TTTGCTGTGCAAAGAACCCGCGAAGTTGTTTGCGTCGCCAGTGTTTCACAATGAAAAGAAGGCTTCGGGTTACTTCTTTTAGTGGTGTCGGGGCAATCGGTAGGCGGTGAAGCTGCGTCGCATAGGCCATTTGTCGTTTATATCGAATTGGAGTTATGGCACGAGGCACTGATTTTCCTTCACAAAGTTAGACCCGGCGCTCGCTAAGTCAAGGACAGGCAGGTTGTCTGCCATTCTCATACTTCCGAAGCGCAGTCAATCCTTGACACGTCCGCTCTCTATGCCGTGTCTGTTGATTGTTCGTAAAATCTGAAGTGCTTCGGCACATAACTCTAAATCAATTCGATATGATACTTCCCGACAAACGCCCCGTTGAGCGCGACTTCGCCAACATCACCGACTACTCGCTCGAATGCCCCAAAGGTGCAAGAAAATTCTTCGCCTTCATTCATTTCACCGACGACTCGACTTGCCTGTGGTCGAACATCTTCACGTTCAATAGAACATTCGCAACGATGCTCGTAATCGAAAAATTCGGCGACTGCCTCGAATACGTCAGCAGCATCAATATCCACGAACAGGAATATTGAACGACCCGACCCACCTGTGGCGGCTCCCACTCCGGGAGCCGCCTTTGCTGTACATTAAGCCATTGATAATCAATGCTAAGAATCACATATATAGGCCATGACATATTGTGTAGATATTTATAATTCGCGTTCATCTTTGTTGTCCCCACCCGGAACAAGGTAATCGTCATCTTTACGAACACTCCCTGCGTCGGTCGTTTGCGCCTCAGTCCCCGCCAAGCCCGAAGCATTTTTGGCCGAGGTTACGCTGCGCTTCACTTCGGCAAAAACCGCAGCGGTTTTCGGGCTGATAGATTGCGACCTCCGGCTTGCCCTCCGCTTTCCCCCGACACCGCTCCTACGTCACGGTGTCGGGCGCTCCGTTCTGCGCCTATGGTTACAAACTATCTCGGTAAACCGCCCGAACCCTCCGCTTGCTTTTTCAGGCTCGTCGTGGCCGCTGCGCTGCTCTCGTTTCTACGGTCGGCGCAAGCCGCCGCTTTCCTCGTTCCTCCCACCCACAGAGGACTGATGAACGCACGGTGATTAGCCGGTGGCACTCGCTTCATTATTCGCCGTGAGCAGTGATGTTGGCGGCATCATTATAGCCCCCGGAACGTGGCCTACGCTATGGCTTTTGACCGCTCAATCCGTCAGTCGGTTGCACCCTCACCATCGCCAAGCCCGAACATCGTTGGTCGCGGGTCGTGCCTCCCTGCGACTAACGACCGCTGCGGTCTGCGGGGCGATAGACTGTGCCCTGCGTTTACAGACTATCTTTGACGGCTGCGTTTACGCTTTATCCCGACACCTCCACAAGTTCAGGTGTCGGACGCTCTCACTCCGCTGTCAACCCGAATCCTCCGCTTGCTATTCCGGGCCGTCGATGCCATGTCGCCGCTCTCCATCCTCCGGTCGGCGCAAGACGCCAATCTCCAGACTCCTCCCACCCATAGAGGAAACTGTCATTGCCACTCAGTCCGTCGGCTACCTTTTATATATCGTCTGCGACGCTATGCCCACCCCAGGCCCCGATGCACGGTGCGCCGATGCACTGACTCCACTCCGGCTGTCGGCCAACCACTTCACTCACTCCGAGTCTGCCTACGGCTTAGGGCAAGGGCAGGTCGGCTTACTGTCTGCGGTGCAAGCTCCTCAACAGAAAGCCTGTCGCTTCATGCCTCCGCGACACCTGCCGTTTGCTCTAATCCTGGTGTAGGCACTCCGAGTTCCCTGCGTTCGTTCTTTCTCCGCTGCGCTACGAAAGCGGCAAGCCGATGATGGCTGACAAGCCTTCCGTTACGCGCAATATCGTCATCACCGCACATCGCCGTCGTTTTTCCCCTCGACTTGATTGTATCTGCGTCAAGGGAGTGCGGTGCTGTCGCAAAGGTCAATTTCCACGTTACGGAAATTTGACCTTCACGGCAGCGATTTTACCGCGCAATGGGGTCGCTCCGTGGGGGCGTGTCTGCATA
>SFNM01000074.1 GCA_004552725.1 Bacteroidales bacterium
GAAGGCAATATGATGACCCGGGAGCATAGGGTGAATTTCGCTTCCTACTTGCACTTTGATACGGCAGTCGTCGACGCGTGTTACTACGGGTAGATGCTTTTCACCGGAAGCGTCAACGGTATTGGGAATGAGTTCTTGCATTTGCTGACCACAGCATACAACGGGAACACCCGAGTTAACAACTTTGATTACAACGTTGCCACAATGATTGCATTTAAAAAATTTTACAGGCATAAATATTAAGATTTAGAGGATTACCTATATAACACTCCCATCGGCAAAAAAGTTCTCTTACCACACGCGTTGCGAAGGTGTTTCAAACTCGTAGTCATATTGGTAAATACTATTGATTGTTTAGCTTTTGAAGATAGGAATACATTACTTGTTCGTGGCTATCGGCTTTGTCCACGGTCCATGTCTCACCTTCTTTGTAGGTTATCCACATGTGAAGCATTTTGAGGCTTTGCAGTTGCGAGGTTTCGACCTGATGGTGAATGCGTTCCATCTTTACGCCGGCAGATTCATTGCTTTGCGTTGAATTAAACGCGGCCGAAATCATGGCAAGATTCCCGAATCGATGCAAGTTATCTTCGCCCCAAGCGTCTGATTTACTATCGGTTGGTGTTTGGGGATGCAAGTGCTCAATCGAGCGATTGACACGGAATACATACCTGCTCACTGCATCTTTCAGCGCGGGGTAATCCTTCAGCCAGCCGCTTTCATCGTTGCGATGCTCCCATAGTTCATAATCAAGACGCCAGAACCAGTATCTCTCCACTTTTTTGTAACTCAGTTCTCCAACAGCAGGGAGGTCGGGGTGAAGTTCTCGGTCGAGGCGCTTTAATTCGGCGAGTTCGGATTCTGCCGTACTGCCATAATAAAATAAAGAATCGTGTAAAAATAATCTATATAAGTAATAATTTACACAATTGAGTGGTTTTTTCGTATTTTATTTGTAAATTTGTAATATAAAACATTGAACGCTTATGTTAGGAGCAATTATCGGCGACATCGTTGGCTCGCCATACGAATTTGCCAACACCTCAAATCCGCACTTTCCGCTATTCTCAAGGCGCAGTTCGTTCACTGACGATACCATTTGCACGATTGCCATCGCTGATGCCTTGGTGCGCGGCTCCGATTTCGGAGAATCTCTTCGTAGGTGGGGGCATCGCTATCCTCATCCGAAGGGTGCATACGGAGGCTCATTCAGCGCGTGGCTGCAATCGCCCAATCCTCAACCATATAACTCGTGGGGCAATGGAGCCGCAATGCGCGTGTCGCCATGTGGATGGGCATTCAACACAGAGGCTGAGACTCTCCGCGCGGCTATGGCATCGGCTGCTCCTACCCACAACCATGTGGAAGGTTTGATTGGCGCTTCTGTTGTGGCTCGTGCCATCTTCAGGCTCCGCACAATGAACAATCCATCGTTCGGCGATAAAGATATATCCGCACTCGTGGTGGCTTCATACGGCGACGATTGGGAGGCGCACTTGCCTGAGCCCGGTATCTTCGATGAAACGTGCCGTGGTTGCGTTCCGCTGACATTCCACATCTGCGCTCAGTCTTCCGGCTTCGAGGATGCCATTCGCCATGCGGTAGTATATGGAGGCGACTCCGACACGCTCGCCGCCATCGTCGGCTCGATGGCCGAGGCTCGATGGGGCATCCCCGAAACAATCCGTGACGAGGCTCTCGCTTTCCTTCCGGCTGAAATGCTCGCCGTAATTGAAAATTTTTCCAAAAAGTTTGGCTACAAATTTTAAGAATTATTATTTCAACAAAGGAAAGCGTGGTGGTATCAGTTCCATTAGATGAAGAGGTTGATGTTGGATTGGTCGGCGCGGTCGATGTAGGTGGCCACGCCGCCTACAGTGACTTGGTCGAGGAGTTCTTCGCGTTGCACACCCATTACGTCCATCGACATTTGACAGGCGATAAATTCGACACCGTTGTCGAGTGCCTGTTGGCGAAGCGACTCAAGTGAGTCGACGCCTTTTTGCTTCATCAAATAGCGCATCATGCGGCTTCCGGCGCCAAACATATTGAGTTTGGACAGCGACAGCCGGCCGGAATGTGACGGCAACATCCACCCGAACATTCGGCCGAAGAAGTCTTTTTGTACCTTGGGCTTGTGGACTTTCTTGATGACGTTCAGGCCCCAAAATGTGAAGAAGATGGTGACTTTTTTGCCGGTGGCGGCGGCACCGTTGGCCAAGACGAACGTGGCGAGGGCTTTGTCGAGGTCGTCGCTGAACATGATGAACGTTTTGCCATCGGCAGCGGCGGATTTGGCGACTTCGGCCGCGCATGGAGTAGTTTTTTCGATGACCACGGTGTAGATGCCGCGCTCGGCTCGGTGGGAGATGAAGCGGTGGCCGGTGGAGCGACACCACGCCTCACTGTCGCGGACGAATCCGGCATCGGTGGCCGACACTTCGAGGCGGTCGCCGGGGGTGAGGGTGTCGATTGCTTGCTTGAGTTTGAGAATGGGACCGGGGCACTGTAAACCGCAGGCATCGAGGCGCACCACGCGGTCGGATTTGGGCGCCACCGTGCAGGCTGACTGCTCGGCGCACGGCACGTTAAAGTCGGTGGGCGGCAGGATTTTGGCAGTGGCAGTTTTGTATGTCTTGATGCCGCCGATGAGGTTGCGCACATCCTTAAATCCGTTGTCTTTGAGGATGTTAGAGGCGAGATAGCCGCGCAGACCTACACCGCAGAACAGGTAGATGGGGCGGTCGGTGGGCAGTTCGGCGAGGCGTTGGCGCAGGTCATCGAGGGGGATGCTTACTGCACCGGGGATAGTGCCCACGGCGAACTCATCGGGCGTGCGCACGTCCACGAGCGACACCTTCGACAGGTCGGCATCGCGCAACTCGCGCCAATACAGCGGGGTCATTTTGCCACTGAGGATGTTGGCGGCAACGTAGCCGGAGATGGCCACGGGGTCCTTGGCCGATGAGAACGGCGGCGCGTAAGCGTGTTCCAAGCGGGTGAGGTCGTGAACGGTGGCACCGCGTTTGATGGCCAAGGCATATTGGTCGATGCGTTTGTCCACTCCGTCGAAGCCAACGATTTGCGCACCAAGGAGCTTGCCGTCGGTGGGTGAGAAGGTGATTTTGATGGACATCTGGAGCGCGCCGGGATAGTATCCGGCATGCGAGCCGTTGTGGATGGTGGCGGAGAGGTACGGTATGTTGAGTTGCTTTAACCGCTTGGCAGCCAAACCGGTAGCAGCCACGGTGAGGTCGAAGACTTTAGCGATTGACGTGCCGATGGACCCTTCGTAGGCCGTGGTATTGCCCAACACCATGTTGTCGGCCACGATGCGTGCTTGGCGGTTGGCCGGACCGGCGAGGTAGTTGAGCCATGGTTGGACGGTGAGCGGGTGGGGGAACTCGATGGCATCGCCCACGGCGTAGATGTCGGAGTCGGAGGTTTGGAGATACTCGTTCACGAAGATGCCACGCGCCTCGCCTATTTGCAGGCCGGCCTGCTGCGCGAGGGCGGTGTCGGGGCGCACGCCAATCGACAGCAGCACCATGTCGGCTTGCAACTCGATGCCGGATTTGAGGTGGACGATGAGATGCCCATCGCGGCGCGAGAAGCGTTCCACGGCCTGTTCGAGGAACAGGCTAACGCCCTTCTGCTGAAGGTGTTGATGCACGGCGGCGGCCATGGAGAAGTCAATCGGTCCCATGACCTGCGGAGCCATTTCCACCACGGCTACCTTGGCGCCTGCGTGGTGCAGGTTCTCGGCCATTTCGAGACCGATGAATCCGCCGCCCACGATAACTGCGTGGCGCACAGCGTGTTGCTGCATATACGCTTTGATGCGGTCGGTGTCGGCCACGTTGCGCAAGGTGAAGATGCCCTCGCTGTCGATGCCAGGCAAAGGCGGTCGCACCGGCGATGCGCCGGGCGAAAGAAGAAGTTTGTCGTATGATTCGGTGTACTGCCGACCGTCAGCGGTTTTCACTGTTACTTCTTTCTTTGCCGGGTCGATGGCCACAACCTCGGAATTGGTACGCACGTCGATATTGAACCGGCGGCCGAAGGCCTCGGGCGTTTGCACAAACAGTCGGTTGCGGTCAGTGATTACACCGCCTATATAATAAGGTAGGCCACAGTTGGCGTAAGAGATGTGTTCGCCTTTTTCACACAAGATGATTTGCGCATGTTCGGTCAAGCGCCGAATGCGAGCGGCGGCAGTGGCACCTCCGGCCACACCACCCACGATTATGTATTTAGCAGAGTTAGTCATAATTTCAGTTTAATGTTGCAAATATAGTAAAATAATTTAATATCAACAACATATAAACGGAAAAAGACCTCGCAGAGTTCGTGACCGAAGGCGCTTCCGCGCCGCTCGGCTACCGCCTCGCCACAGAACCCAAAGCGATTTACCGTTGGAGGGAAAGGCGCAGGCCGAGGTTGAGGGAGAAGTTGAGCGGCTTGTCAGAGTAGATGGTGCAGAGGGAGGAATTGTTGGGGAGGTAGTACTGCAGGCCGGGCTCGGCGAAGATGCCGAGGGTGGGGGAGATGTTGTACTGGAGGCCGGCACTGAGGTTGAGGGAGAACTGCCACGGCAGCTCTGTGTCGTAGGAGTCGGAGCGGTACTCGGTGCCGTTGAGGATGTAGGCTTCGTGGACGCGACCGTGGACGGCTTTCTCAACCATGGCACCGCCAATGGCGTAGGCATCTAAACGGCCGACGGAGAACACGCGGTAGCTGAGCGAGATGGGCACACCTATGAAGTGAACTGACTGACTACTATCGAAATAGCTATGGACGGAGCCGCTATAAATGTCGGTGGCGAGGTAGGTGTAAGTGAGGCCGGTGCCGATGCTGAGGCGTTCGGAGAGGGGGAATGAGATGGCGAAGCCCACGCGCACCGGCAGGTGGTGGTCGACGTCGTTGATGGTTTGTTCGCCTTGGTCGTAGACGAGCAAATCGGTGTTGGGCGCATCAGTCCACAGACCACCTTCAAACGGGCCGGCGTCGGCTACCAAGCCACCGCTACGACCGAACAGCGAACCGCTACCGCCGATGCCGCCTGAGGTGAACAGGGCGAGTTGGACGTCGCGATCGGACGAGGCATGCTGCGGCACGGTGGCCGGTGTGGATGCCGGTTGCGAGCCGCCGGTGCCGGCCACTTCCACCGGCGGAAGCGAGTGGCGCACATTGCTAATGGTGTCAACCTCGGCTACAAGCGGCTCGGCGATGCTATCCTGCGGAGTGCTGACGAAGGCTTGAGCGAAAACCGGTGCAGGGGTGGGGTTGGTGTCCGGTGTGGGGGCAGGTGCAGGCTGAACCGGCGCCTGCGGCTGCGGCGCGGCTTCCGGCTTGGCAACATCAGCCACAATCGGCTGCTGCGGCGCTGTAGCTGTTTCGCGCACGGCGAAGTAGATTCCAACACCAAGAACAGCGGTCACGGCGGCTGCTACGGCCACGCGACGCCACCACAACACCACGGCAGCTTTGCGGCGACGCGATTCGACTCCCTGCCACAAGCCCTGCGGCTCGTCGGTCTCAAATTCCGACATTCGGTCGGATATGTCTTTTAACCATTGTTCGCTCATAATCGGTTGTGTTGGAGATAGTTAGTGATTTTTTCGGCTAACGCGACCTTGGCGCGGTGAAACTGCGATGCTGATGTGGATTCTTTGATGCCGAGCAGTTTGGCTATTTCCTTATGGCTCTTATTTTCAATGAGATAGAGGTTGAAGATGGTGCGATAGCCGTCGGGGAGTTCGCGGATGAGACTATGGATGACATCTGCCGGCACGGCCTCCGCTTCGGGCGGCGGGTCGGCGATGTGAGTGGCTTCGTGGTCGAGCTCCACGAACTGCAGCCGGGAGTTGTCGCGCAGGAACTTGAGCGCGTCGTTCAGTACGATTCGGCTCATCCAAGCGCGGAGCGAACCCGCCCCGCGGTATTGGAATGAGCTTAGGTTGGCGAAGATTTTCACGAGCGCATCTTGGAGCACGTCGCGAAGGTCTTCGTCGTTGGAAATGTAACGCGCAGCCACTGCGGTGAGGTAGCGGATATGACGCTGATAGAGAGCGTGCTCAGCAGCACACTCTCCACGAGCTATTTGCCTGATTAACAGGATGTCAACGTCTTCCGCCATGTATGGTTAACGGATTGCACAGGTGTAAGGGGCGGCAGCGGTGGAAGAGGGCGCGCTGACCGCGGATTTATGGAATTTGAGCTTGAAATCGGCCGACTTTTTGCCTTCGAAAGAGTTCCAAACCAGGGTGATGGTGACTTCTTCATCGGGCTGGTGCGGCAGGTCCTTGAGGTTGAAGGCGATGAGGCCGTCGCCGAACGTGCCGGCGAGGTCGCCGAAGGCATCGTGGTGAAGCACAAGGCGATAGGGATTCTCCGGGTCAGTGCCGGTGATGAGGCTCACGCGGTGCTTCACGTTGGTGAATCCCCACACGGTGCGGATGCGCAGGGTGAGGTACCCGTCCTCGGCCACAGTCACCCAGTCATCAATCACTTCGATGGGGTCGTTGCCGTAGGTTTCGTTGTCGAGCTCGCCGAGGGTCGGCTCGGGCATTTTGGTGCGGATGCTGTCGATGGAGTGGAGGTAGACCGACTTCACGTTGCCGTCAGATTTGGGCTCGGCGAGCGAAAAGGTGATGATCGCACGCACTTCCTTGTCGCCGAAAGGCGATTTGTCCAAGTTAGCCGCCACCAAGGTGGTGTTCTCGTCCACCTGCATAGTAAATCCTTCGGCCGCCGGACGCACAGTCACCAAGGCTGTCGGAACAGCCACCACATCATCATTATCATCAAGACAAGACGTCGCGGCGGCCGAAAGGATTAGAAGAGGGAGGGCAATCGCCCACAGTTTCAATTTATTCATCATTCATTTACGTTAAGAAGTTTCTATCTATAAAAACCCCAACCCCCAAAAATGTTGCACCCCCAACTGCAAAAAATCCTTAAAACCCACCGGTATAACCCACCGCCAGTAAAGAAATCCCCCACGGCCATCCAGCCGCCCGCCGCGTCAAAAAAACCAACAGGATGGCAATCGTAAAAAAAATCGTAAGAAATCGTCTAACCCACTCCCGCCTCGCCCCCACCCGGATGGCATCGTAAAAAAATCGTAAGAAATCGTCTAAGCCAAACGCTGTCTTCGTTAAAACGCACTCGGCATAGCCGGCGAAACGGCAGCGAGCGCGACCGGATGGCCGCGCTCGCTTTGGAGGAGGAGGGGGAAGGAAGCTTACTTCACCACCACTTTAGTGGCGTGGCCGTTAGCCACCACGATGTAAGCGCCCGCGGCTAATTCCACATCGCCGCTACCGCTGTACACCTGCGCACCCGAGAGCGTGTACACCACAGTGTCCACGCCGCCGCAGTGCAGCACCCCGCCATCGAGGCTGACTTCCACACCGCCATCGATGCTCACATCCACATTGTCCAGATAGATGTTGCAGAACTCTTTCCATTGGTCGGCGGCTTGGTATGCCGAGATGCAACCCTCCGGCACATACAGTATACATGTCGACTTGTCAATGCCGTCAAACACTTTGTCTTCGCACGTTGGCGGAACCGTAGCCAAGGAGTATAGACTTGTGAGACCGCTGCAATCGGAAAAGGCTTGTTGGCCAATCGAAGTTACGGAGTTGGGAATAGTCACCGAGGTTAAGCCGCTGCAGTAGGCGAAGGCTTGTTGGCCAATCGAAGTTACGGAGTTGGGGATAGTCACCGAGGTTAAGCCGCTGCAGTCGCAGAAGGCCCAGCTGCCAATCGAAGTTACGGAGTTGCCTATAGTCACCGAGGTTAAGCCGCTGCAGTTGTAGAAGGCGGAGTTGCCAATCTCAGTAACGGAGTTGGGAATAGTCACCGAGGTTAAGCCGCGGCAGTCGGAGAAGGCGGAGTTGCCAATCTCAGTTACGGAGTTGGGGATAGTCACAGAGGTTAAGCCGCTGCAGCCGCGGAAGGCGTAGTCGCCAATCGACGTTACTGAGTTGGGGATAATTGTGTTTTTACAACCTGCGATTAAAGTATTTGTACTTGATTCAATAATTGCATTACAGCCATTAGAATCATATACACTATTTCCACTTTCTACATTGATGCTTTCCAATCCGCTGCAGGCGCTGAAGACCGCGTAGCCAATCGCAGTCACGGATTTTGGGATAGTCACCGAGGTTAAGCCGCGGCAGCCGTCGAAGGCTTGGTGGCCAATCGAAGTCACGGAGTTGGGGATAGTCACCGAGGTTAAGCCGCTGCAGTAGGCGAAGGCTTCTTGGCCAATCGAAGTCACGGAGTTGCCGATAGTCACCGAGGTTAAGCCGCTGCAAACGTAGAAGACTCGGTAGCCAATCTCAGTCACGGAGTTGCCAATAGACACCGAGGTTAAGCCGCTGCAGTCGTAGAAGACGAAGCCTCCAATCGAAGTTACGGAGTTGGGGATAGTCACAGAGGTTAAGCCGCTGCAGCCGCGGAAGGCGTAGTCGCCAATCTCAGTCACGGAGTTGCCGATAGTCACCGAGGTTAAGCCGCTGCAGTCGTAGAAGACGAAGCCTCCAATCGAAGTCACGGAGTTGGGGATAGTCACCGAGGTTAAGCCGCTGCAGTCGTAGAAGGCATCGTCGCTAATTGAAACGGTACCTTCTTGAATTGATATAGACGTATTCTGCGGCATATCGCCTTTATATCTATACAGCACGCGCCCAAGATAAACCAATCCATCCTGTAAGTTGTCGTAAAATGGAGTACCGTAGAAGGCGTTGAGGCCAATCGAAGTCACGGAGTTGGGGATAGTCACCGAGGTTAAGCCGCTGCAGCCGTAGAAGACTCGGTAGCCAATCTCAGTCACGGAGTTGGGGATAGTCACCGAGGTTAAGCCGCTGCAGCCGCTGAAGGCCCTGGGGGTAATTGAAACGGTTCCTTCTTGTATCGATATCGACGTATTCTGCGGCATATCGCCTTTATAACTATACAGCACGCGTCCAAGATAAACCACTCCATCCGGTAAGTTGTTGTAAAATTGAGTATCGAAGAAGGCGCTGACACCAATCGACGTCACGGAGTTGGGGATAGTCACCGAGGTTAATCCGCTGCAGCCGGAGAAGGCGTAGCCTGCAATCGAAGTTACGGAGTTGGGGATAGTCACCGAGGTTAAGCTGCTGCAGCCGCGGAAGGCTCCGCTGCCAATCTCAGTTACGGAGTTGGGGATAGTCACCGAGATTAAGCCGTTGCAGTCGCGAAAGGCGAAGCTGCCAATCTTAGTTACGGAGTTGGGGATAGTCACCGAGGTTAAGCAGCTGCAGCCGCGAAAGGCTATACTGCCAATCGAAGTTACGGAGTAGGTGGTGCCGCTGTAGGTGACTTGCGAGGGAATGGTTACGGAACCGGTGTATTCATTGCTTCCGAAGGTTACGCTGACGGAGGTGCCGTCGAAGTTTTTTTTGTAGTATATGCCGTCGACCACGAAGTCGTAGTCCGTGTGCTCCATCAGCGGTGAGGAGCAGGATGGAGGGTGTATCATTTGTCGAGTTCGTTTAATCGGGTTAAAGCCGGCTAAGGTGCGCCGCCCAACACTTCGGACAGCCCACTGCACCAAGCCG
>SFNM01000166.1 GCA_004552725.1 Bacteroidales bacterium
CCGCAATTGTGTATTTATAGGCTGGTAGATCTTTTATCAGTTCTGCAATAATCTCACCAGCCACCTCACGCGGACTCTTTCCAGCAATTTTCGCCAGCCGCATTGCAATATTTGTCGAATAATCCCCCTCGATATTCGCTGGCACCTCAGAAAGCACGACTTCAATATCCGTCGCACCGTATAAGTTTTTGATGATTTGCTTAATTTTTTCTACCAGTTTTTCCATCTCTTATATTTTAACATTTTTTACCGTATTTTCAATTAACTCCGCTCTAGCTATTGACATTTTATGCAAAATTTGCTATAATAAAAGAATCATCCAGTTTTCTCTGGGTGGTGTGTAACTCGGCGACATCAGTCGCAGTACTTTTACAAGGAGGCAAATTTTATGAGTTATTACGCACACTTTAAGGCCTACGAGGCTACCAAAGATTCCACAAACCGCGAATCCGTCAACGCCGCGCTTCTGCAGCACGGTTTTTCCCTTGGCCGTCGCAGTATCGACACGGCCCACAAGGAGTACGCCGCTTGGCTCACCAGTCACGGTCTCGACATCACCCGCAGTGATCTCGACCAGCAGGCGCTGATCAACGACCACGCGGCCATCGTTCGCCAGATTGTGAAGCTGAGCCACACTGGCAGTAAGAATAACCTCGCCAAGGTCAACATGCTGCTCCATCAGCTTGATCTGGCCGGCATTCGCATCTTGGACGTCAGACGTCTCGAGCGCTGCCTGATGCTGACTGAGCAGAAGGCCAAGGCCTACGCCAAGGCGAAGTCCGCCAAAAAGCGTAACGGCGCCAAGCACCGCGAGGCTCGCTTCGCCGAAGCCGACAAGACTATCGCGCTCCAGAACAAGTATGAGGCGCTGGTCCAGATTGTCATCCATGACACCGGCTTTGACCGCGATGAGGCCGAGGCCTACCTCGACAATCTCATCATCGACCACGGCGGCGACCCCGACAGCTACGATCTCTCCGTTTTGGAGGAAGTCGAGAACGCTATCGCCTAAATTACCTCCAATAAGAAACACACTTCTCCTCCACCAAGAAGTGTGTTCTTTCCCCACAAGGGGCGACCATTCCACCGGTCGCCCCTCTTTTTATCTAAAAATCGTTCCAAAAACTAAAGCCTACTTACAAGCTTTAACCAACCCCTCAAAGAGTGGATGCGCCCTATACGGACGGCTTCTAAACTCTGGATGTGCCTGTGTCGCCACAAAATACTTACAATCTGGCGCTTCGACAAATTCTACCAGCTTACCGTCTGGACTCGTGCCGGCTACTACGAGGCCACCCTTCTCAATTTCCTTTAAGAATTTCTGATTTACCTCATAGCGATGACGATGGCGCTCAATTACCTTAGCGGTACCATAAATATCAGCGATTTTGCTTCCAGCCACCAGCTTCGCCGGATAATCGCCCAAACGCATCGTGCCGCCCGTGCTCTCTTTGCCTTTTTGTCCTTCCATGATATAGACCACATTTTCATCTGTCTCAGCAAATTCTTCCGAGTTTGCTTTTGCGAGTCCACCACGACGCGCCGCTGCAATCACGGCTGTCTGCATGCCAAGACAAAGTCCAAGATAAGGCTTATCGTGCTCCAAACAATAAGTCGCCGCCGAAATCTTCCCCTCAACTCCACGCACGCCAAAGCCGCCCGGCACCACAATACCGTCTACTGCCTCAAAGTCCGGTTCGGTCGCTTCTTCGGCATTAATCCAAACAATCTTCAGCTTCACGCCAACCTTCCAAGCCGCCGCCTTCAGCGCCTCCGTCACCGACAAATACGTATCTGTATTGTCGATATACTTCGCCACCAGGCCAATTTTCACCTCTTTGCGCGGATTTGCTTCAATGCGCTTCACTAAGTCTTCCCAAATTGCCATATCCGGATCGCCGTGATCAATAAATCGCTCCAGCGGTGCCAATACACCGCCTTTTACAGCATTGAGCGGTACTTCGTATACACTTTTGGCGTCCGGCATCAGCACCACTGCATCTTCGTTTACGCCACAAAAAGTCGCCAACTTTCTTGCCA
>SFNM01000075.1 GCA_004552725.1 Bacteroidales bacterium
AGGAAATGACACGGATGACAGCAGAATAAGAACCACGCTGTTTGAATGTGCTGACACGGAACTGCTAGCAGAGCGCATCCATGCCAAGGAACTCTGCTACGACTATAACAACCTGCGCCCATCAGATACGAAAGGGCAGCAGACTTTGATTCGCCGACTTCTGGGACGAACGAAAGAGGCATTCATGATTACCGCCCCTTTCTGGTGCGACTATGGCTACAATATTGAAATAGGCGAAAATTTTTTTGCAAATGGATATTATGCCTACATATTTTATGGATTTTTGTTGCGTATTTTCACGTGGCGAAGAGGCATATTATTGCTAACCTTGATAAATACCCCCGTATGAAGAGAGTCTTTAAAATGATTGCATTGGCATTGGCGGCAGCGACGAGTTGCGGTGATGTTGATGCAAGTGACTATGCTGCGAATTATGCTTCGGCGCAGGGCGTAGAGGCTGTGACAGTGAACACTTTGGCTGAGTTTTACGGCGTGGAAGCCGGCAGTCAGCAGTTGTATAAATACAATGGCGAGGCCGTGGTGACGTATGTCGACGGCGCGTCCGGGCAGGTATTCTTGCAGGATGCCACCGCCGGTTTTGTGCTCGATGTGCAAAGTATTAACGCGGCAATGACTACGGGCGATGCGCTTAGCGGCTTCTCAGGAGTGATGAAGCAGAATGTGTCGGTGCCCACGATGGTGGTGACCGATGGCGGTACGGTGGTGTCGCAAGGCAATGTAGTAGAACCAATGGAATTGACATTGGAGCAATTAGTGGCCGCTCCGCAGCAGTATGTAAGTAGGTTGGTGCGCGTGGCCAACGTGTGGTTTGCCGACGTGGAAGACGGCGACGTGTTTGAAGCGCGTACATATTATATCTGTGATGATGTGGAGGTGTCGGCATTTGAATTGTTTGCCGGTAGTGATTTGCTCGACGAACCGGTGCCGACGCGCAGTGTGCGGTCGAACCTCACGGCATTGGCATTGAGCCCAACGGAGGCGGTACTTGCCCCGCGCAGCAAGGCTGATTTGGAAGAAATTGTGCCGGATGTGCCGCATGAAATCCAGATAATGCCTTATTATCAATCGTTTGACGACGCAGCAGATTATGATGGTAAGAGCCAACTGCCTATTGGCTGGCTGTCGACCGGCGATATGCCGTTTGTGACTGCTAACCTCACTTCGTTGGCCGCACCCACCGGCACTTACTATATGATTACGCCGGAGACATCGTCGGTGCGCAATGAAAAAGCGTATACCCCCTTCTTCCAGTTCCATGCCGGCACCACGTATGTGATGACATTCCAATTGTATATGCCCGGCTCATACGCCAGCGGAGTGGGGCGACTCAATACGTTGGTGATTTCGGCCGGTACGGAGCAGGATGCCGAGCATCAAACGCCGGTGATGACGTTTGAAAAGCAGTCGATAGCGGAGTGGACAGCAGTGACAGTGAAGTACACTGCGCCCACCGACGATGAATATTGCTTTTCATTCAACCTTAGTAGCGATGTGAACTATACCGGAGTGGTGGCTGTTGACGATGTGAATGTATTGGCTGAAGGTCAGGTGCAACGTCCGATAGCCAAGTTTGGCATAGAAGGTGGCTGGTACGACATTATGACCAGCGGTGTGGTGCTCTTCGGAGATGCTCCGTTGCAATTGGTGAACCTTTCAAGTTACGGTTCAGAATATGAATGGACTGTGAGCGGTGTGGAGAATTTCACTTCTAAAGCCACTTCTCCGGCATTTGCTATCAGCCATTCGGGTCAATATACTATCAGCTTGACCGCTCGCAATGTGAGCGGCGAGCGCACAGTGTCGAAGACTTTGGATGTGGAAATTTTCAGCGGCGAGATGGAAGATGCCGGCATTATGACCTATAATCCCGGCGACGACAAGTATTTGTGGTATTATAGTCAGATTCCCACATTCTTTGCCGACCGCAAAGATGAGAATAATTATAAATTCGACTTCATTACAGGTATCAACCACTACTACAAGCAGTTTGCCGAGCGCTTCGAGTTGCCCGAGGGTCAGAAGGCTACTATCAAGTCGATGTCGACCTATCTCACGGCCTATTCGCGCATGACTACACAGCACTCAGCCGACCGCAATCACCCATTCTCCATCGCCTTTTATGGCGAAACTGATGGCCGCTTGGACGAAAGCAAGTGCTTCGGACGCATAGACTCCGATGTGGAGGCACAATTTGGCAAAGTTGGCTTGGGCTATGAACATCCGGCCCAGTGGGGTTTCATAGTGGAGGATGCGCACGCCACGGTGGAGGGCGCGTTCTATGTAGCCTTTGAGTTTGCCGACAATATGCCAATTGAGTCGAACGACCCCAATATCACGCGCTCATACGTGGCGCTGTCGGTGGTGCAACATGGTTCGCAGGAAACCACTATCTACGGCAAGGCCAAAGGCGGTGTCGACCCCGAGTTTGTGCCCGACGGCGGGTGGTATCGCTTGGACGAAATTGACCCGACGATGAGCGCCGGCTACGGCACATACTTGGTGCTGTGGTGCGACCTCAACAAGCAAGACGGCATGGTGGCTATTGACAATGCAGGCCGCTCGGTGTTTGATGTGCTGGTTGATGGCGATACGCTTCATGTGAGCGGCACCGAGGCGGGTGAAAGCGTGGAAGTGTACGCACTCAACGGCTTGCGAGTGCTCTACGGTGCTACCGCTGCCGGCGCTACGGCGGTGGATATATCCTCTCTGCCGCAAGGTGTGTATGTGGTGGTGACTTCCGCCGGTGCAAAGAAATTTGTAAAATAGCGAAAGACGCAAAAAATATCTCACGGAGTGGCGAGGGTGTCTTCGCTGCTCCGTGATTTTTGGTTGGATAAGTAGATAAAATGTGCCGAAAAGTCGAAAATAATAGTAATTTTGATAAAAAAATTGGGAAATTGGTGAAATAATGACTATCTTTGCAGTGACAAACCAATTATTTTCAAAATGAGATGTAAATAATAGTAGGTATGAAGAAAAGATTACACATTATTATGCTCTTTGTAGCAATGGCTATGACTGCTATGACCGTCGTGGCCCAGGACGTGCACACATTGGGTAAACTGACGGCAAAATTCTTGGTAGAAGGATTGTTTGAAGATATCAACACCGGCAATTTGGTGGCATTTGAGAACTCGCCCGCGAAATTTGTGAACCTCACCACCGGCGGTGCTACCTCCTACACATGGACCATCACCGATGAGGCAAGCGGAGATGTGGTATTCACCTCCTCACTGAAAGAACCGACCTATACATTCGAAGCCTCCGGCAGTTATAAGGTGGTGTTGACCGCATCTAATTCCAGCGGCGATCGCAGCACAAACAAAACGCTGAATGTGATTTTTTATAGCGGTGTGGCCGAAGGTTTGGGTATTAGCAGCACCGTAAAGGGTGTCGGCGGCGATAACCCAATGACAGCTATGCAGGTGTCATCCGTACCCACTCTCGACACTGACCCTAAGTACGACTTTATCACGGGTCCCAATCACTTGTATTCGCGCATTGCCGAACGCTGCAACTTCCCCGAGGAACATACCTATTCTATCTCCTCTATAACCGTGGGCTTGTTTGCATACTCCCGTATGACAACCACCTCAGCCGCCGACCGCAACCACCCATTCAACATCGCCTTCTACGGCGAAACCAACGGCCGCCTCGACCCCAACATCTGCTACGGCCGCTTGGAATCGACCGTGGCTGACCTTATGGGCGAAAGCGGTTATAGCTATGGCAACTACTGCAAGTTGTGGGGCTTCGACGTGTCGAGTATTCGCGCCACAGTATCCGGCCCTACTTACATTTCATTGGAAATTTCTGAAGATATGCCGATTGAATCGCCCGACCCCAATTTGACGCGTTCGTATGTATGCTTTGCTCCGGTCACTAAGGGCAATGGAGTGAGCAGCCTTTGGGTGAAGCCGCGTCCCGAAGCCGAATTGCTCTTTGAGAAAGATAACGGTTGGTATAATGTCAACGACGTGGTGCCCGGCCTAACTAAGGCTTACGGCCTGTACATGGTGATATGGTGCAACCTGAACACCGATGTGGTGGGCCAAGTGGCACTTGACCTCGGCGGCGAGGTGGTGAACGCAGTTCGCGTGGATGGTTCCACACTGCACGTCAGTGGCACTGTGGCCGGCGAAGCCATCGCTATCTATTCACTCACGGGCGCGAAAGTGCTCGGCGCCACCGGCACTGACACCGCCACTGCAATCGACATCGCTTCGTTGACTTCGGGCATCTATACCGTTGCAACTCAAGCCGGTGCTTTTAAGTTTAAAAAATAACGATGATTCAATAGAATAATTTATACAATGAGGAGGAGAGCCGATAGTCGGCTCGCATCCTCATTTTTATGCACAACACGATGAAAAACTACCTTTACTCCTTGTTACTGGCCTTCGGGCTCGGCTCTGCAACGGCTTTGGCTGTGCCGGCCTATCCGCATCCAATTGTGACGCATCAGCCCGACGGCACCTCAATCGAAATCACTCTCCACGGCGATGAGTACACCAACTGGGCAACTACAGCCGACGGCTATACCCTTTTGCGCAATGAAAACGGTTTCTGGACTTTTGCTCGTGAGCAAGCCGGCGGTTTGGCCGCATCGGAATTAGTGTACAACGGTTCAACTGATGCCGCTCGCGCTTCAGGTATTCAGCCCGGGTTGAATTTCACTGAGTCCCAAATCAAGCAAAACCGTGTGGCAGCAGCGCCGATGCTGGCCCGCGACAACGATTTGCAAGTCAGCGGTTCGTTCCCCAGCAAGGGTAAACGTAAACTGTTGTTGTTGCTACTCAATTACAAAGATACAACACCCAAATACACCCAAGAACAGTTCCAAAATATGATGAACCAAGAGAATTGGGCCGATATTGGCTCGTTCCGCGATTATTATTTGGAACAAAGTTACGGCCAGTTGGACATTGAAGTGACTGTGACTCCGTGGATTAACCTCTACGGCTCGCCCGAATACTACGGCTCTAACGGCGCCGTGACCATGATTGTGGAAGGGTTGGAGTACATCGACGAAGATATCGACTTCTCGGAATTTGACAACGACGGCGACGGAGTGCTCGACGGATTGGCTGTAATTCACCAGGGCTACGGCCAGGAAATGACCGGCTCCGGCAATGATATTTGGTCGCACTCCTCCGAAATTTATGGCCTTAATCTCGACGGCATCGAGGTGTGCCGATATACCATCGAACCGGAAATGCTTCGCACCGGCGAAATGAGTACTATCGGGGTGATTTGCCACGAATTCGGCCATAACCTCGGCGCTCCCGATTTCTATGATACTGACTATGAACTTTCCGGAGGCGACTTCGCCGGCACCGGCATCTGGGATATCATGGGCAACGGCGCCTGGAGCGGCTATTACGGCGACCGCCCCGCCGGTTTCAATATGTGGCAGAAAATCCAGTATGGATGGGTGAACCCCGTTACGCTTGAATTTACCTCCACTATCGTAGATTTTCCGGCTGCCGCCACCGATGCAGCCGCGTATCGCATCAATTCCACTGTCCCCGGCGAGTATTACATCCTCGAAAACCGTCAGCAGGTTGGTCCATTCGACCAAGCCCTCCCCGGACATGGCCTGATTGTGTATCACGTCAACGAATCGCTGGTGCGCTCGGCGGTTTCCACCAACACTCTTAATGTAGGTCATCCGCAAGCGGTCTACACCGTGTGTGCCGGTGCTACTGACGACCCTGATGGGACAGTGTCTTCATACGGCAACATTAACTCCGGCAATGCTCCATTCCCCGGTTTGATGAATAAGAGCGAACTGAGCGATTACACCCTGCCATCGACCCTCTCCCAAAGTGGCCGTTTCTCGTATTTCGCACTTAAAAATATTGCCGAAGACGCCGAGGGCAGGGTGTCGTTCGACTTTATTAAAGAAACGACACCGCAAGCACCGATAAATCTCACAGCCGGTGTGGCTAAGGGCGTGGTTACTCTCACTTGGGAAATGCCCGAAGATGCTCCAACCACTCGATTATTCACTATCTATCGCAATGGTGAGCAAATTGGTACCGCCTACGATCATACATACGTTGATGTGGTGGAAGGTGATAGCAAATTGCTTACCTACGATGTCGACGTGACCTATCCCGACGGCTTGGTGTCGCCATACGTATCTACCTCCATCTTCGTGCCGATAAACCGCATTACGGCTGTCAATTCGGTTGTCGACGGCTCGAATGTGACACTCCGTTGGGATGTGAACAACACCCTCACTCGTCAAGGCTCTTTGCAACTCGAAGACTATTCCACCACAACATTCCGCTACGAATCGCTCGACTTCGTGCATCGCTATCGCGCTGTGGATCTTCCCACTTTCAAGGGCTTCCGCATCAATTCCATCACTTTCATACCGCTGTTGGCCGCTACTCAAGCCAAATACACCGTGAGAGTGTGGCAAGCCAATGCTGATGGCTCCAACCTCAAGATTGTGGCCGAAAAGGAGGTGAGCGAGTGGGGCGCCGCTATGTGGCGCACTGTCGTGCTCGACAAGCCGGTAACTATCGTGGCTAATCGCGAGTATTGGATTGGTGTGCATGTGGAGGCTATTTCCGGTGGCATTGATGTCATTACCGACCAATTTACTCCAATCTCCGGCTATGGCGACTTGATGCGCTTCAACGACGGCGAGTGGCAGCCAATGCCCGACTCCACCGGTAATTTCTTCATATCAGCAGACCTTACGCCCGCTTCACCCAATAATCCCTCGGCTTTGCCAACTGATATTGATGTTGTCGACCCGACAATCGACCTCCAATATCCGATTGGCTATCGAATCTATCGTGATGGCGAGGCAATAGCCACCACCGGCAACGCTCTTTTCGTCGACTCTGACGTGCCTTACGGCAAACACATCTACCAAGTGGCTTGCCTTTATGCCGGTGATAACGAGGCAGTTGCCGCCGAGGCCGATGTGGAACTAATTGATGAAGGCGTGGCAGATATTCAAATTGCCGCCAAAGTAGTAGCCTCGGATGGTATTATCTCTGTCTCTGCGCCTGAAATATGCCGCATCATTGTTGCCGATGTTAGCGGCAGAGTAGTGGCAAATACCACCGCATCGCAAGCCGCCGTAGCCGTGCATCCCGGTATTTACATTGTGAAAATCAATGAGCACGCTACCACTATCTATGTACAATAACAGTCATTCATCGTATTAATTCGCGGGGCAAAGTTTTGTACACTTTGCCTCGCTTTAATTTTGCTACTTCAGCAAAATTTCCTATTTTTGCAGAGTAAAACCTTAGCAATGAAAAAAATCATTTATTTATGCTTATTTTTCGCGGTCGCTCTCTCGCTAAGGGCAGCATCGCCTGCTGCCAATAGCCTGTACCCGTTGGAGTTCCGCAATTATTTGGACAACATCGAGAATATCCATCCCAAAGTACTGTTCTTTGAAGATGGATGGAATGGCTATAACTTCTGGATGGCTTACACCCCATACCCGCTCGGCAGCATCAGCGCCGAGAATCTATGCATCGCGGTGTCGAACGATGGCTATAACTGGACCGTGCCCGAAGGCTTGGAAAATCCGCTGGCCTTTGCACCCGATGGTGGCTACAATTCTGACACTCATCTCGTTTACAATTCCACTACTAATGAGTTGGAGTGTTGGTATCGCGCATACGACATCGAAACGGTCACCGATTATATCCTCCGCCGTGTATCCTCCGATGGGGTGGAGTGGGGCGCTCCCGAAGTGGTGATGCCTGCTGCCGAATCTCGCGTTATGTGTCTTTCGCCTTGCGTATGGATTGAGAATGGCCGATATCGTATGATATACTCTAACGGCAACTACCTTTTTACCACCGATGCCTCACCCGACGACTGGCAGTGGAGCGAACCGGTGCGTCTCAATGTGCCTACTACCCTGCATATTTGGCATCAGGACGTGCTCGTTGATCCTGATTCCGGTGCGGTCGAAGTGCTCTTCACCGCATACGATAATAACGGCAACAACAATGCCGCCGACCTCTACTACGCCGTTGCTAATTCGCTTTTCGGAGAGTTCTGCTCGCCGGAAATGATTATCCAACGTTCGTCGGATCCAATGGCCTTCGACCACCGAGCCATCTACCGCGCCTCCATGGTCAAAGTCCACGGCGAGTACTACGTTTATTACAGCTGCATCGACCACGACTGGCACCGCTACATGATGCTATCCACCGGCTCGCCGATTCAGGATATTGTTGGCTTCAAGCAAGTTAATCCCATGCGCTCGCCCACATCAGGCACAAACGTGCGCGTGCTCGGTCGCCGAGTCTACAACCTCGGAGGCGAACTTATGCAGATAGTCGACCTTGTTGGACGTGTTGTCGCCACCTCGACCAACACTGCCACAGGGTACATCTACGTGCCCTTTCAGGGGGTGTACGTGGTCGCCACCGAGTCGGAAGCAGTCACTATCGTAGTGCGCTAATCACTCTTTGAGTCGATAAAATCGCGCTCCAATCCAATTGCGATTGCGCCGCACAAACTCATACAGCGACACATCGCTAATCTCTACCTTGCCGTCGGTGCTTGATGCGTGCATCACACGTGTCTCGCCATTTACTTTCACCACCATTCCAAGATGGGTCACGTCAAGGTCCTTTAGATTCGACACGAAAGCGATAATGTCGCCCTCACGCAATCTCGAATCTACCTCCTTGGAGCGTAAATCCTGAACTTTGATATATGGAAACCGGTGGTTGCGATAACCATTCTCAACTTCCAATACTCGCGCATACTCCGTACTATCGGCCAACGCCTTATAACTGCTGCGGTGATTGCTCATGTAACTGATAGTCCGAACTATGTATTGGCATTTTGGCAGATTCGTAGTCAAATCCATCAAATATCCGCGATGAATGTTATTTACCGCCCAGTCGCAGTTGTAATGCAATCGGGAACTATACCCATTCACCTCGCCACCGCGATAGCGCCAACGCTCCAAGTTGAAGACAAAATCCTGCCAACCGGTGCGCCCTTCGCCCGCAGTATACGATAGCGCTACTGCTATGTCAATGAATGTGGTGCAATCTAACTCATCTAAATTCACTGTCAACATCTCCGGACTACCCTCCAGCGTATGCACCACGTATGGCACATCCAAGAACATACGAGCCACAGCCGCCGTCCTCTCCGAAGGATTACTCCACCGGTGCGATGCTACCTGAGTCAAAATCTCAGCCACGCGCGAAGTGTCCGATACCTCATTATGCCATCGAATTTCGCGAGGCATAGCCACACCGGCCACACCTACCCACATTATTATATATAATACAATACTTCTCATATCCATTCTTCTTAAAAATCAATGCAAAAATACAAAAAAAACACCACCCTGCCAAATAAATCTCACTCACCGGTTCGGCGTAGCGCAGCGTTCGCCGCGGTGGGGTTCTGTGGCGAGGTGCAAGCCGAGCGGCGCGTTGTGGCCTTCGCTTCGGCGCAGCGAAGCGTTCGCCGCGGTGAGGTTCGGTGGCGAGGTGGAAGCCGAGCGGTGCGGGAGCGCC
>SFNM01000167.1 GCA_004552725.1 Bacteroidales bacterium
AAAGGGCTTGCCCTGCTACGGCCTGTGTCGCTCGGCATTTTCCCGGATGTCGCGGGAGCGAACCGCCCGTAGGTCGTTGTAACCGCAGGGCAAAATGCCACTATTGCAAAAATATAGGCGACTCCCCGAAGGGAGCCGCCGATGCGGACAGTTTGGAGAAGTTATTTCTCCAGGCTGTCGGGAACGAAGTCCGGTGCATCGGGGTCGATGCCACGGGCGATGTACTTTGAGCGGAGGGAGTTGTGCGACTGAACGACAATCTGATTGATTGCGCGGAACTGGAAGTCTTCAATCAGGAGAGCCATCTGCTCTTTCACGCTCGGGAACTGCTGCCCGAAAGCGAAGTTGATTGTCCGTGCGGCTTCGAGGATTACCCGCAGTTCTGATTCAGTGAATTTGTTGTAGTCGACTTGCATTGCTTTGTGGATTAAAGGGTGAATGTTTCGTGAGTATTGTGGTCGATGTGGGAGATGCGCAGCGTGTAGTGTTCGGCG
The DNA here is from genome assembly GCA_004552725.1 of Bacteroidales bacterium. Classification (GTDB taxonomy): domain Bacteria; phylum Bacteroidota; class Bacteroidia; order Bacteroidales; family Muribaculaceae; genus CAG-873. Next base: position 495 of record SFNM01000167.1, read on the forward strand.
CCGTGCCGGTATTCCACGCGGACAAAGGTATCGCCGTCGCGCCAACAGTAGAAAAGACCGAGCCGTATGGCCTCGAAGTCGTTGTCGGCATACCTTGCGGCCTCGAACTGGAGGCGTTCGTAGATGGTTTGGGAAATCGTCGCTCCGTAGCGGGCTTTGAGCAGGTGCATGTAACGGATAGCGCTCTTGGCGGTCTTGCAGCCGCAGCCGACGTTGTCTTTGGGGGCCACGCCCTTAAAGTAGACGTACCAGCGGTCGAACTTGCGCTGAGCCACGATGAGCTTGGGAGTGACGGTCGGAGTAGTCTCGACGGCGGGAGCTGCGGTTTGAGCTGCGATGTTTTCTGCGGATTTTTTAGTTTTCTTTGCCATGATTTTGAAGTGTTTGGGGTTTGAGATGTGAGCCGAGGCTCTTAATTTTTACGTTGCAATAATTGGGAGAACTGAGAAAGTGCGATTGCAAACGTTATTACAAGCCATCGGCGGTAAATTCTTGGGTCCTGGAGGGTGAAGAATTTATGGAATGTTGATTGCAAGCCCGGAGGGTCAAGCCACAGGCGCAGAAGTGCGGTCAGTCCTACCTTTGCGACAGGAAAAATAAGCCGTGGGTCACGTCCCCAAATACGGAAAAGGCAAACAGAAAACTAACCGCAGACAACTCGGCCAAAGCGCCCCGCCGGAGAGACCCAACAAGTCACTCCGCACTCGTCACGGCAGCAGGTTCAGCGGTACGTGTACAAGGACGGGGCAAAGACTGTCGCGATGCGGACGCAGCCAAGAGCACCGTTACATATTACCTGCGCCCGATGCGGGGCGATCCCGAACCTCGGAGAGCGCCCTTGTTCGGGGAAGCAACGGCGGTGTCCGTTGCGCCCGTAAGTCCGACACGATGAACGACCGTGCAATAACCTATATGTATCACAACGGCAAATGGCTGTGCCGATAGATGAAGAAGCCTGAAGGCGAGAACCGCTGACTGGCGCGACCGCGATACCTCGCGTGGACTACGTCGGCGAAAGCCACTGCGCTTCTCCGAACACAAGCGGATTGTTCACCCTCCCGAAACAATGTAATCGACCACCGACAATGAGAAGGAGCGGTCAGCTCGGATGTCGCGCGAGCGAACCTGCCCGACAGCCCACACGGCTAAAGGGTCTGACCCGCGACCCGATGTTCGGCAAGTTCTCGGATGCCTCGCGAGAGGACCGACTGTAGGCCGACCTGCCGGAAGTCAACTTGCCGTCCCGGTGTCGGCTTAGAGGCGCCGCCGGAGAGCCGATAGATAAACGAGTGAAGGCAATGGCGATAGATGAACAGAGCAAAAGGCTGCCCCGGCGGACAGCCTGCCCTTTGAGGGAGGTGGATTTTACCAACCTACGAAGCAGCCCTGAACCATTGTGTAATCGACGTCTTCGTGAAGGGAGGCTGCGATTTCCTGTGCTTCCTCGGCATCGCGGGCTTCCACTTCTTCAGTGTAGCTTTCGCCGTCGAAAGTGATTACTTCTACCGAAAAGTATTTGAGCTTGCGGTTGGAGATGAGAGAGCTGTCGAATATGTTCATTACGTGGGTCATGATTTTGAAGTTTTTAGAGGGTTTTTACTGTGCGCCGGGGCGCGTTTGATTTACGTTGCAATAATTGGGAGAGCTGAGAAAGCGGAGTTGCAAACGTTATTTCAAGCGC
>SFNM01000076.1 GCA_004552725.1 Bacteroidales bacterium
CACGAGTAAGGCGGATTTTACGACCTGCTTTTTGGTAGGCCAGGAAGTCTTATAGCGAAGTTCTTCGAAAGACTCTTCGATGTTCGTAAGTAGCTTAAGTTTTTTCATTGTTAAAAATTTAGCACGGGAAGAGAGGCTCGAACTCCCGACACCTGGTTTTGGAGACCAGTGCTCTACCGACTGAGCTATTCCCGTGTATTAAGAAAGCGGCCGGGGATGCCGGAGCTGCCGGCCGCTTTCGTTATGAGTTAATTACAGAGTACTGTGTGGTATTACTCAATGATTTCGGTGATTTGACCGGAACCAACGGTGCGACCACCTTCGCGGATAGCGAAACGCAGACCTTTGTCGCAAGCTACGGGGTTGATGAGCTTAACGATGATTTCTACGTGGTCACCGGGCATTACCATTTCAACGCCTTCGGGGAGGGTGATCTCACCGGTAACGTCGAGGGTACGGATGTAGAATTGAGGACGATAGTGGTTGTGGAACGGAGTGTGACGGCCGCCTTCTTCTTTCTTGAGGATGTAGACAGAAGCCTTGAATTCGTCGTGGGGTTTAACGAGACCCGGGTGGCAGATAACCATACCGCGACGGATGTCTTTTTTGTCGATACCACGGAGGAGCAGACCTACGTTATCGCCGGCTTCACCTTGATCGAGGAGTTTGCGGAACATTTCCACGCCGGTAACAACGGACTTCATGTCAGCGCCGAGACCCATGATTTGTACTTCGTCACCTACTTTTACGACGCCGGTTTCGATACGGCCGGTAGCAACGGTACCACGACCGGTGATCGAGAATACGTCTTCAACAGGCATAAGGAAGGGTTTATCAACGTCGCGGGGAGGCAGGGGGATCCAGTTATCGACAGCATCCATGAGTTCCATAACTTTTGCTTCCCATTTGGGATCGCCGTTGAGGGCGCCGAGAGCAGAGCCGCGGATGATGGGGGTGTTGTCGCCGTCGTATTCGTATTGATCGAGAAGTTCGCGCATTTCCATTTCAACGAGTTCGAGCATTTCTTCGTCGTCGACCATGTCGCACTTGTTGAGGAAAACAACGATACGGGGAACGTTCACCTGGCGAGCCAGAAGGATGTGTTCACGGGTTTGGGGCATGGGACCATCGGTAGCAGCAACTACGATGATAGCGCCGTCCATTTGAGCAGCACCGGTTACCATGTTCTTTACATAGTCAGCGTGGCCCGGGCAGTCAACGTGAGCGTAGTGACGGTTTTTGGTTTCGTATTCAACGTGGGCGGTGTTGATAGTAATACCACGTTCTTTTTCTTCGGGAGCGTTGTCGATTTGGTCAAAGGATTTCACTTCCGAGAGACCGGCTTTAGCCAACACGGTGGTGATGGCGGCGGTGAGAGTGGTTTTACCGTGGTCAACGTGGCCGATGGTGCCGATGTTAACGTGCGGCTTCGTTCTTTCGAATTTCTCTTTAGCCATAGTATGGGTTATATTTTGTTAATGATTAATTCTAATAATTTTTCACCACGTAGCCGCGATAACGAGTAGACGCTACCGGGGCTGTCAATGTGGATTATTTAGAGCCGATGGCGGGATTTGAACCCGCGACCTCTTCCTTACCAAGGAAGTGCTCTACCCCTGAGCTACATAGGCAAATATTTTTCTTTTGAGCGGAAGACGAGGCTCAAACTCGCGACCCGCAGCTTGGAAGGCTGCTGCTCTATCAACTGAGCTACTTCCGCATAAAGTGTGGGCGCGGATGGATTCGAACCACCGAAGGCAGAGCCAGCAGATTTACAGTCTGCCCCATTTGGCCACTCTGGAACACGCCCTTCTCTTTTTTTTATGCTTCTTCAACTTTGAGCCTCTTGTCGGATTCGAACCAACGACCCCGAGATTACAAATCACGTGCTCTGGCCAACTGAGCTAAAGAGGCATCTTCAATTTTCGATTGCTCCCGGGATTTGGGGGTTGCTTCCCGTTTGCGGATGCAAAGTTAAGAACATTTTTTCATTCCACAAAATATTTCCCACTTTTTTTTCAAAAAAATTGCACTTTTCACCATTTTTCCCATTTTCACATTAATTATATATAACTCCGCCAAAACCATGCGCCACAAAAGCCCCCGACAAAGCCGCAGCGAAGCGAAGCGCCCCGCCGCGGTGAGGTTCGGTGACGAGGCGGTAGCCGAGCGGCGCGGAAGCGCCCGATGAAGGTTCGGAGCGGCCAAGCGCCCAGCCGCAAAGCCGCAGCAGCCGCAGCAGCCGCGCAAAAAAATCCATTCCTGCTCGCAAATTTTTGCTCCGAAAGCAGATTTTTTCGTATCTTTGCCTTCACTAAACCTCCTGATTATGGCCAGAATATTCTACACCCTGATAATGATTGCGGCCGCGCTCACCGCCTCCGCCAAATACACCACCATCGCCGACACACTGCGAGCCTCGCGCATCTTCCCCGGCACCAGCCACGCCTTCACCATCACCGTGCCCGACAACTACTCGCCCGACCGCCCCGCCGCTCTCTACCTCAGCCTCGACGGTGAACTCTGCAACGCTCCCGCAGTCATCGACTCCCTAACCGCCGCCGGCATTATGCCCATTACCATCGGCGTATATCTCCAACCCGGCGTAATCACTGCCAACGACGGCACCGTGCTCCGCTACAACCGCTCAAACGAATTCGACAACACATCCGACCGCTTCGCTCGCTTCCTCGACTCCGAACTTCTCCCCACCATCGAGTCGCTCACCACTCCCGACGGCCGACCAATCCGCCTGAGCGCCAACCCCTCCGACCGCATGATTGCCGGCCTCAGTAGCGGCGGCATCTGCGCCTTCGTCACCGCATGGCATCGCCCCGACCTATTCGCCCGCGTATTCTCCGGCTGCGGCACATTCGTAGCAATGCGCGGTGGCAACGACCTCGAAGCAATCGTGCGCAAACACCAGCCTAAGCCATTGCGCATCTTCCTCCAAGACGGCTTCGACGACGTGTGGAACCCTCTCTTCGGCCACTGGTACGAGCACAACCGTCTCCTCGCCTCAGCCCTCGAATTTGCCGGGTACGACTGCCGCTTCGACTGGGCAGAAGGCGGCCACAGCATGCGCCGTGCCACCGAAATATTCACCGAAATGATGACTTGGATATGGCGCGACTACCCCACCCCAATCACCGCCTCATCTTCAGCCAACTCCACCTTGCATCCACTCCTCATTCCCGGCGAGCAATGGCAAGCCTCACAAGGCTCTTTCTCGCCTCATCCTAAATTAAAAGCAACATACCCCGATGGCTCAATCATGGCCGGAGTGCTCGACAATCCCAACCACCTATACCAGTGGATTTTAGACAACGAAGGCAACAAACATTACGGCCAAGCATTTTATTGGCTCCACTCTTACGACAACGCCCCACTTACCGCGGCTTCACTCGCCTTCGACAGCGATGGCAACCTCTGGACGCTCACATCCGCCGGCATCCAAATTTGCGACCAAAACGGGCGCGTCCGCGCAATCCTAAGCCTCCCCCAAGGCCTGAATTTGATGATGCCCGCCGAAATGGCGCTCGCCGACCACCTACTTATCATTACCACTGAAACCTACCGATACACACTCAAAATCAACGTAATTCCCCCAACTAAAGGCACCCGTCCCGCCTCTCAAGGGCAAGGTTAGCGATTTACCCGCCAATTTTTTGCACTTTTTGGCCAACTTTCCTCTTGTTTTTATCCTCAAAACTTGCTAATTTTGCAAAACATCTAAACAATCTGACTATGAAAAATCTCCCTCGACTGAAAATCCACAACTTCGGCGCCCTATCCAATGTCGACACCGAATTCAACAAATACACCCTCTTCATCGGACCACAAGGCTCCGGCAAAAGCACTATCGCAAAACTATACTCCCTCTTCACCTGGCTCGAAAAACGTCTCAAACGCGGTATGCTCACAATCAAATACGTTGAACAATACCAGCGCTTCCGCAGTTCGCTCTGCGCTTACTCGCGCCTCACCGACTACTTCCACGACGACAGCCGGATAGAATTCTTCGGTCGCTTCTACACATTTATATATAAAGACAACACCCTCAAAATCACCCCAACCGAAGAAACCGACAGCGGCAGCGCAATGTCAAAAGTGCTTTACGTCCCCGCCGAGCGCAACTTTCTCACCACAATCGGATCTCCCGCCAACATCAAATCTCTGCCGGAATCCGTTAGCACATTCCTCGGCGAATTTGAAATGGCTCGCGCCGCTTACACTCAAGGTTACGAAATCCCCGTCGGCGACGCCGTGTTTGAATACGACAAACTCAACGGCATCTCTTGGCTCCGCGGCAAAGACTACCGTATTCGCCTCTCCGCTGCATCAAGCGGATACCAATCCGCCCTCTCGCTCTGCTTAGTGTCGCGCTTCATCAGCGACAAAGTCGAAAACTCCAAACGCGATGCCAATGAACTCAGCATGGCCGAACGCGAAGTTATCTCGCGACAAGTCGCCGCGATCCTCGATATGGACCTCAGCGATGAAGTCAAAGCAGCCGCTTTAGGCCAACTCTCCAACCGCTTCAGTTACTCCGAATTTATCAACATCGTCGAAGAACCGGAGCAAAACCTATACCCCTCTTCCCAAAAAGACATCCTTTACTACCTCATATCTATTGCCAATCGCTTGGACGACAACAAGTTGGTGTGTACCACCCACTCTCCGTTCATGATCAACTACCTCACTCTCGCCGCAAAAGCATGGCAACTCCGTCAAAAAGTATGCAACAAGCCCCACCTCCTGGAGCGCATCTATGCCGTCGTGCCGGAAAGCAGCATCATCAACCCCGATTCCCTGCGAATTTACCAACTCACCGACGGCCAAGCACGCCTGCTCCCTCTCAACTACGGCCTACCTTCTGATGCCAACCTGCTTAACCTCGAAGCCGGCCTTACCAACGAACTTTTCGGTGAAATGCTTGAAATTGAGGAGGATATTGAATATGGGTGCTGACTTCTTCGTAAAAAAATGCCAAACCAATAATGTCACTGCAGTAGAATTTGGCATCTGCGACCACGCGCACGGTACTCCAGCCTTCGTCAGTTACGACCACCCTCGCCTATGGATCGCGCGCATCACTAACCTTACCGGACGACCCGTCAACTTCACCGCCGTCGACAACTGCGTTGACCTCCGTCGCCCCGACGGCTCGCGCGACTTCCGTTGCGACGCTATGCTAACATCCGCCACTCACATCGTATTTATCGAACTCAAGGAGCAGCGACACAAATGGGTCCGACACGCCGTCGAAGACCAACTTCAAACAACCATCGACCACTTCAAAAAATCATACGACATCTCACGCTACCGCCACAAACTCGCCTTCGCCTGCAACCGTCTCCACCCCAACTTCCAGTGCTCCCGAATACAATACCTGCAAGACTTCTGGAACCGCAACCACGTGCGCCTCTCCCTCTCTAACCACGTAATCCTGCGCTAACACCCATCCACCCGGTTCGGCGTAGCGAAGCGCCACGCCGCAATGGGTTCTGTGGCTGTAGCCTCGCGGCTTGCTGCGAGGTCTGCGGTAGCCGAGCGGCGCGGAAGCGCCCGTCGAAGGTTCGGCGAAAGCCGAGCGCATCCCATCCTGTCGCAACGCGCTCACAGCAGGCCGGCCATATACAGAGGCAAGTAGGTCACAGTCGGAGTGACCTCCATATCAGCGGTGTGCAGCACACAGCTCCGGTCGAGCACGTTTGCGTACTTCCGCGCGAACTTGTTGAGCGATGTCAGGGTGTAATGCTTCCCGGACTTGACTTCGATGGCCAATACGTTATGGCGGCTCGTGGGTGCAACTTTCGACAGCAAAAAATCAATCTCCATACGCATCTCTGCATTCTCTTTGGAATACGACGAAAAGAAGTAAAGTTTATGACCGCCGGCCAAAAGCATCTGCGCCACCATGTTCTCCATAATCATACCGCCATTGACCTCCAACTTGTCAAGCATCAGTTTCTTGTATAGTTCCGCCGACAATCGTCCATTCTCATCGAAAGCGTGAGTAATGAGCAGTCCGGTGTCGGCCATATAACACTTCAGACTGTTTCCGGCACGCGTGAGCCGATAGCCTATATTCGGCTCGGTACAGTTGAAACAGATATTCACAATCTTGGCATCAGCCAACCACAAAAATGCGGAATCGTAATCGCGAAAACGCGCTTCCTTACTCAAATCAGCCAAGCGAAATCTACCCTCGTGGCGCTGCAATTGCGCCGGAAGTTCGTCAAATATTTGTGTCACCTTGGTTTCGAGTGCATCGGCATAATGCTGTATATCATTTCGGTAGAGTGTAAGAATATTGCGTTTCTGTCGGTCTACCTGTTCAAAATCCCGTGTAAGCGCGTACTTCTCTACTGCCTGCGGCATCCCGCCCACAATCATATATTGACGAAACCATGTCATCGCCTTGCGATGCATATCTTGCCCCATAGGCAGCGAACGCTCAAACTGAAAGCGGATGTATTGAGCCAACGACTCTTGATCCATCGCCCATAGAAATTCTTCAAAGTCCATGGGTTGCATTTGTATAGCTTCCTCTTCAGATGGAATCATTATATCCTTTACGTTCTTGCGAATGCTCACCAAAGAGCCGGTTTCAATATAGTCGTAACGGCCGTCTTTCACCAAATACTTGATGGCGGCGCGTGCTTGGGGAAAGCGTTGAACCTCGTCAAACACTATCAGAGTGTTGCGTTCCACCAACTTCACACCTTTATACATACCGAGGTATGTATAAAAGATATCCAAATCAGTGAGATAGTTGCGGAATAAATCCTTGAGTTGCTCTGTCGTATTATTGAAGTCAATGATGATGTATGATGCATATTCGTGTCGGGCAAATTGCTCCACTATATAACTTTTACCCACACGACGTGCGCCTTCAATCAGCAACGCCGTTTGCCCTTGCGATTGCTGTTTCCACGCCAAAAGCTGTTCATATATTTTGCGTTTCATCGCTATCTCTGTCATTATTAGGGATTTCGATTGCAAAGTTACACCTTTCCAAGGACTTTTGCAAGAGAAATCTACACCTTTCCGCGCTTTTTATCAAACAAAAGTTACACCTTTCCGCGCTTTTTGACCGTCTCCTTGCGCAGCGAAGCGCCCCGCCGCCATCGCCCGCGGTGGGTTCTGTGGCTGTAGCCTCGCGGCTTGCTGCGAGGTCTGCGGCAGCCGAGCGGCGCGGAAGCGCCCGACGCACCCAGGCGCCTACTTTCGAGCCGAAATCTGCGCTTCCGGATGAAAAGAGTCGATATGGCGGCGCTTCTTCTCATCGAGAATCTCATCAATAGCGATAAGAATACCACTCTCCTCCACGTTGCCAAACTCATCATTGATGGCTGTGCCAAACATACGCATCGTAGGCGACAAGCCCATATATGCGTTCACCAACGGCGGTATATTACACCCGTATGCTCGCACCTGATTGTTGAGAATAGCATAATCCTCCTTGAATGAACTGCCGGAGAAGATGGCCGCCATCTCTTTGGGGTCCGTCTTGATTGGCAGCGGTGTGCGCGGTCTTATCAAATTGTCGTGGTCGGGAAAATGCTTATGCAAGAAATATAAAATCAAATCGCGACAACACTCCGTATAGTTGGGATACATCGTCACCTTGCCGAATAAGTACTTGATTTCAGGATGTATTACTGTCAACGAACCCAGTCCGTCCCACAGATTATCAAGCGTAAACAAAGCCTTCGCCCCGGCTCGCGACGACTGATACTCCGGACGCACAAACGAACGCCCCAACTCTATTGTATACGGCAAATAATCGCGAATAAACTCCTCACTGAAGTCAAACATGTGACTGGTGGCTATCCGCGGGCGTCCTTTTTGGTCCATCAAAATATCACTACCACAGATAAAGCGGTAGCCTCCCAGAATAAGTTTACTCTCCGGATCCCATACTATTAACTGGCGGCAGGGTGGCGACATCGTATCATAGCAGTCTATATCACAATCCTTCCCAGTGCCGCCTCCGGCCAGCCGGAAAGCGATTTCGCGCAAACGCCCTAATTCGCGCATCACATTCGGCGAATTAAACGCATCTACTACATATATTTCATTACCGCCCTTGCAGGTTGTTCGCAAGAAACGCTCGTTCGTAAGTTCGGCCTCTATCAATTCCAGAGGCACCGGAGGAATTATCGGTTGATTTGGTTGATTCATCGGTCTTTAGGGGTAGAGTCTATGGCCAACGCATCGCTCTTTTGGCGCATCACTGCCGTGGCGGCACGTAGGTCGGTAGGTAGGGTTGAAGGCTCCACCGGGGAGCCACATATTATGGAAAACGTTTTGCCCTTCGAGCGAAATACCTCCCCGGGCAACAAAGCCATCTCTATATTAAATGGTATATGCAACCGCTTTCGCCACGTGGCAGTGCGGTAAAACTTTGTGGAATTTTCTGCTTGGAAATGGAGCGGAATGATTGTACGTCCATACTGGCGCGACTTCTGCACAAACATCTTATTCCACGGCAAATCAGTAATCTTCCCACCGATTTTGCGCGAACAAAGGCCCGCCGGAAACACCAACACCGGACGCTCGCCGGCCATCGCTTCTTCCAACGCCAGCGCTGCCCGACGCGACTGACTACCGTGCTTATTAATCGGCACAAACACATCACTCAACGGCTCGACAGCCATCAGCAAGTCGTTCACTACAAACAGCGGTTCACATCCATACCGACGCGCCACATAGTCAATCAGCGCCATGCCATCCAATCCGCCCAACGGGTGATTGGATACGATTGTCACACGACGATTGGCCGCCGACGGCAACAATTGCTCATCAACTATCCGCAAAGATATGTCTAGATGCTCCATCACGGCTCGACAAAAGTCAGCACCGCGACGGGGATACGCATACTCCAACATATCGTTGAGTTGCTTCTGGCAAATAACCTGCTCGAGCCACCGCACCACAAAACGAGGCAAACGGCGCCGCATTTTTGCACGCAGCACTGCCTCCAAATCAATGCGAATTGGTCCTTCAGGTGTTGTTTTAGTGTCGTTGTTCATTTCCGACTGCAAATTTATCAATAAATTTCATACCTACCACCAAATTTCGCATTTTTTTGCGCTAATTCAACAAAAATATTCTCCGCCATCCATCTCCGCCGCCACTACCCCTCCCTCCAACTTTGACAAAAACCGGCAAAATTACCACTTTTTGTCAAAGTTATAAAGTCTCAATTATCGTCGGCTTGAGCAAAAAGTCATAAAGCCCGATAAATCGCACTCCATCTACATTATACCACG
>SFNM01000077.1 GCA_004552725.1 Bacteroidales bacterium
CTATGCCGACACCACTCCGCTGGAGGAGGACTTCGGATTCAGACCTAACACCAGTCTTCGTGAGGGACTGCGCAGATTTGCCAAATGGTATGCCAATTATTACGGAAAGATATGAGTGAACTTATAATAGCTGTAGCCGGCACAGGCTACGTAGGGCTTTCTATTGCAACACTTTTAGCACAGCACTGCCATGTAACGGCCGTGGATGTGGTGCCGGAAAAGGTGGAATTAATAAATTCACGACGCTCACCTATACAAGATGAATATATCGAAAAATATCTTGCTGAAAAAGAGTTGGATTTGCGCGCTACCACCGACGGCGCCGAGGCTTACCGCCAAGCCGAGTACGTGGTGATAGCCGTGCCGACCAACTACGATCCGGTGAAGAACTATTTTGATACACACTTGATTGAGGATGTAATCAATTTGGTGCTATCGGTAAATCCTGATGCTGTAATGGTGATTAAATCCACAATTCCGGTGGGTTATTGCCGTTCGCTTTACTTGAAATATGCGCAACGCGGTGTGAAGCGGTTCAATTTGTTGTTCTCGCCGGAATTTCTTCGTGAGAGTAAGGCGCTTTACGACAACTTATACCCGAGCCGCATCATAGTGGGTGTGCCCAAGTATATTAGAGATGAGCAGTTTGCGAATGAAAATGCCGCTATCGAAGCGGTGGCCGACGTGGAGTTCTTGCAAGAGAAAGCGCGTAAATTTGCATCATTATTGCAACAAGGCGCCATCAAGCAGGACATCCCTACCCTGTTTATGGGTATGAAAGAAGCAGAGGCCGTGAAACTCTTTGCCAACACCTATTTGGCATTGCGAGTAAGTTATTTCAACGAACTCGACACATACGCCGAGGTGAAAGGACTCGACTCTGCAGCCATCATCGAAGGTATAGGATTGGATCCGCGTATTGGTACACATTATAATAACCCGTCGTTTGGCTACGGTGGCTATTGCTTGCCCAAAGACACCAAACAACTGTTGGCCAACTATGCCGACGTGCCGCAGAACATGATGACGGCCATTGTGGAGAGCAACCGCACTCGCAAGGACTTCATCGCTGACCAAGTGCTCAAAATGGCCGGCTATTATGACTATAGTGCATCAAGCACCTACGGACAAGTGTCTGAACGTGAGTGTGTGATTGGTGTGTATCGTCTAACTATGAAGTCTAACAGCGACAACTTCCGCCAATCATCGATACAAGGAGTGATGAAGCGCATCAAAGCCAAAGGTGCCACGATCATTATCTATGAGCCGACATTGGAAGACGGCTCCACATTCTTCGGTAGTGAAGTGGTGAACGACCTTGCGACCTTCAAGCAACGAGCACAGGCAATAATCGCCAATCGCTTTAGCGTAGACTTGCAAGATGTGGCCGATAGGGTGTATTCGCGCGACTTGTTCCACCGCGATTGACACTCGGCCGTTTGATTTTATGTGCTACATAGCAGAATAATTACACCATCTTTGATGCTCGTTTGTAATGAAGGTATGTCATATCGTTTGGGGCTTGGAAGTGGGGGGCATCGAAACGATGCTCGTCAACATCGCTAATGGCCAAGTACAACGCGGCCACAGCGTCAACGTCCTCGTTATCAACGATATGGAATCCTCGCAAATCGTCTCCGGCTTCGCTCCGGAAGTCAATATCATACGCCTTCGCAGGCATCCGGGCAGCAAATGCCCGATGCCGGTGTTTAGGCTTAATTTCGAGCTGATGAAGCTCCGAGCCGATGTGGTTCACTTCCACGGCATCAATCAACCGCGGTTGGTGTTAGCACCATTGCGGAAGCACTCCGTGACCACGTTGCACACCATCTGCCACGAGGAAGACATTCGCTATCTGTCTACTAATCAGCAAATTGCCGCTATCTCAAACAATGTGGCAAGCGACTTGCAGCAACGCACCGGTCGCACATCTACCGTGGTGCTCAACGGCATCGACTGCTCCAAGATTTCGCAACGCGACGACCGCCCGTTCTCCCACCCCTTGCGCATGGTTCAGGTTGGCCGCCTCAACCACACGGTCAAAGGTCAAGACATCATCATCCGCGCCCTCACCGAGGTGGACGATGCTGCCATCGACTTCATCGGCGATGGCCCCTCGCGCGCCGAGTTAGAGCAACTGGCACGGCAACTGAACGTGGCCGACCGCGTCCGCTTCCTCGGCAGCCGCACCCAGGCGGAAGTGTTCAGCCTTCTGCCGCAGTACGACCTGTTGTTGCAACCCTCGCGCATCGAGGGCTTCGGCCTTACCGTAGCCGAAGCCATGGCCGCCCGCGTGCCCGTGGCCGTCTCCGACCTCGACCCGCTCGTAGAAGTGGTCGACGGCGGCAAATGCGGCCACATCTTCACCGCTGACGCCCCCCACTCTGCCGCCGACTGCATTCGCCGCATCGACGCAGAAGGAATAGACCATTCAATGGTAGTAGAAGCAGAACGCCGTGTTAAATCATTGTACAGCATTCAGTCTACAATCATATCCTATGATGGGCTATATCAATGCCTGTGATGTATTTCAGCAAAAGCACAATATATTAAATTAAATTTCGTTATAAGGTTATATAAAGCCTGATTGTAAGGCTTAGTATACCCATAAATTATGAAAATAGCGCTGGTAAACTATAGATACTTTGTCTCAGGTGGCCCTGAACGTTACCTCTTCAATATTAAAGAATTATTGGAGCGACAAGGCCATGAGATAGTTGTATTTACTATAAAGAATTCGCGCAATGAAGCATCACCTTTCGATAAGTATTTTATGGATTCTATCGGAGATGATGTTTATTTTGAAGACTCAAAAAAAAGTCTATCAAAGGTCTTGAAATCGTTTACTCGTATGTTTTATTCATGTGAGGCTAAACGAAAATTCACCCAATTACTACGTGATACTCGTCCCGATTTAGTATATATTATTCAGTATCATAATAAAATCTCTCCTTCGGTTGTATTTGCCGCTCGGAGTTTGGGCATACCGGTTGTACATCGCATTAGCGATATGCAGTATATGTGCCCCAATGCCTTATTTTATGCCCCGAATCGTGGAATATGCGAAGATTGTTTACATGGTAAACGCTTGAGTTGTATCAAACAAAAATGTGTGCTTAATTCGCGGATATATTCTGCGATTAAAGCCGCTGCCAAATTATTTCATGATATAATAGGTGTTCATAAAAAAATTGACGCCTTTGTAGTACCGGCAAAGTTTACCTTAGAACATCTCCAAGAATTCGGGATACCAGCACAAAAACTACATCATATTCCAACATTCTTTAACCTTAAGGAAAATGATCCGGCGGTCAATTATCAGCCTTTTGCGCTATACATCGGTCGTATTGTACAATCTAAGGGACTTTCAACATTGGTGGAAGCCTTTGCCGACACCGATATGCACCTCAAAATAATCGGTAGATGTAACGATAATTATATTGACAGGCTTAAACAGTCGATTGCAAATCGTAAACATAGTATTGAGTTTCTGGGTGAAATGAAATTTGGTCAAATCAAAGAGTATTTGCAAAGTTGTATGTTTACCATTGTCCCATCGGAATGGTACGATAACTTCCCCAATGTGGTGCTGGAGAGTTTCGCTTTCAAAAAGCCGGTTATTGCAACTAATATCGGCTCTCTTCCCGAACTTGTGGAAGATGGTGTTACCGGTAGACTTTTTAATTACAAAGATGCAAATCACCTACGAACTATTGCAGAGAATCTTTTTTCCGACGTTGAATCAGTAAAGAATATGGGAGATAATGCTTTCGCGCGTGTGCAGTCTGTTTATTCACCGACTACACACTATCAATCGCTTATCAATCTATTCAACTCTTTAGTTCGACCCTCTAACAACTAATTATTCGCTATGTACGCCGTAAAGCCCACCGATGCTTCCATAATTCTTACATACCGCTGCCCCATGCGTTGTAAGATGTGCAATATTTGGCAAAATCCAACTAACCCGCGAGAAGAAATAAAGGCGGAGGACTTGAGGACGTTGCCCCAACTCAAATTTATTAATCTTACCGGAGGCGAACCTTTCATTCGTGAGGACTTACCACAAATTGTCGAAGAATGTTACCGCCATACAAATAGAATTGTAATTTCCACCTCCGGATATTTTGAGGAAAAAATTATCGCTTTAGCGAAGCAGTTCCCCAAAATAGGTATTCGAATCTCAATCGAAGGCTTGAGCCAAAAGAACGACGAACTGCGTGGACGCGAAGGAGGCTTCGACCGAGGCCTTCGCACTCTCCTCGCTCTCAAACACATGGGCCTGAAAGACATCGGATTTGGTTGCACTGTTTCAAACAACAATTCTTCCGATATGTTGTCGCTTTATCAACTTTCATGCTCCATTGGCATGGAGTTCGCCACAGCCGCATTCCATAACTCCTATTATTTCCACAAAAGCGATAATGTCATTACCAATCGCGACCGTGTGTGTGCCGACTTTGAGCAACTGATTGAGTGGCAACTCCAAGAAAAACATCCCAAATCTTGGTTCCGCGCTTTCTTCAATATGGGCCTTATAAACTATATTGAAGGCGGTCGCCGTATGCTCCCTTGCGAAGCCGGTTCGGCTAACTTCTTTATCGACCCGTGGGGCGAAGTGTTTCCTTGCAATGGTATGGAAGAACGCTACTGGAAAGAATCTATGGGCAACATCCACGAAGCTGATTTCATGACAATTTGGACAAGCGAACAAGCCGAAAAAGTGCGCCAAATGGTGCGTCGTTGCCCCAAGAATTGCTGGATGGTGGGCACCGCTTCGCCCGTAATGCACAAATACTTGCGCTACCCGCTGATGTGGGCGCTCAAAAACAAAATCCGCTCCCTGCGCGGCCTTAAACCTTGTCTCGACAAAAAGTGGTA
Source organism: Bacteroidales bacterium (assembly GCA_004552725.1). Taxonomy (GTDB): domain Bacteria; phylum Bacteroidota; class Bacteroidia; order Bacteroidales; family Muribaculaceae; genus CAG-873. The sequence goes on from SFNM01000077.1 coordinate 4,882, forward strand.
TAACGTTGGCCAAGACCCGGCACAAGGTGATTTGCGCGAAGTTTTTTAGCGTGAGCGTATGAAAATTGTGGTCATCGGCACTCGCGGCATCCCCAACATCCTCGGTGGGGTCGAAACTCATTGCGAAGAACTTTACCCTCGCATAGCGGCGCTCGGTCATGACGTGACCATCATCCGCCGCACTCCCTACATCACCGACGACAACCGCATCACCGAGTACCGCGGCGTCAAGCTCATCGACGTGTATGCTCCGCGCAAGAAGAGCGTCGAAGCCATCGTCCACACCTTCCTCGCCATCATCAAAGCGCGCTCGCTCCACCCCGACATCCTCCACATCCATGCCATCGGTCCGGCTATCCTCACTCCCTTCGCCCGCCTGTTGGGCATGAAAGTGGTCATGACCAACCATGGTCCCGACTACGACCGCCAGAAGTGGGGCAAGCTCGCCAAATGGGTGCTCCGTACCGGCGAACGCCTTGGCACAAAGTTCGCCAACCGCGTCATCGTCATCTCCACCGTCATCGCCGACATCCTCGCCACTAAATACGGTCGCAACGATACCGACCTGATTTTCAACGGTGTAAACACTCCTACCACGGCCACCGACCGTTCCTACCTCGACAGCTTCGGCCAACGCGCCGACCGCCCATACATCTTCGCCATGGGCCGCTTCGTCAAGGAGAAAGGCTTTCACGACCTTATCGAAGCCTACATCTCATCCGGCCTCAACAAGCAATATGACCTCGTGCTGGCCGGCGACAGCGACCACCCCGACCAATACTCCGAAGGCCTCAAACAGCAAGCACGCGATGCCGGCGTCATCCTCACCGGCTTCATCAAAGGCGAACCCCTGCGCCAATGTCTCAGCCACGCACGCCTGTTCGCCATGCCCTCCTACCACGAAGGCCTGCCCATCGCCCTGCTTGAGGCCCTCAGTTACGGCCTCGACGTGGTGGTCAGCGACATCCCAGCCAACCAAATCCCGGTGCTTCAATCGTCTGACTTCTTCCGTACAGGAAATATCTCAGATTTGGCAGCTAAACTATATCTAAAGTTGACCGAGGGCGAACTTCGTCGCACTTATGACCTCTCACCTTATAATTGGGATAATATTGCAAGGCAAACCATTGCTGTTTACAATACTTTAATTTGTAAATAAGTTGTGTTGATAGCGCTGTTAGCGCAAGTTTTCTTGCAAAAGTTTGCGGATGTAGATAAAAATGGTTAACTTTGCACATCGACTAACTCAAAACTATCTACATAAAAAATGGCAACAAAACCGTTTAAATACCAACCGATGTTTCCGCTCGGAAAAGATACTACCGAGTACTATCATCTTACATCCGACTATGTAAAAGTAGAAAACTGGGGCGGTCACGAATTTTTGGTGATTGATCCCGAAGCGCTTACAGTATTGGCTCGTCAATGTACGCACGACAACGCGTTTATGCTTCGTCGCGAGCACAATGCAATGGTGGCCTCAATTCTCAACGACCCCGAAGCGAGCGAAAACGATAAGTTTGTGGCTCTCACAATGCTTCGTAATGCAGAAGTGGCAGCGAAAGGTCAACTTCCATTCTGCCAAGACACCGGTACAGCCGTGATCCATGGTGAAAAAGGTCAATACGTGTTCACCGGATGCGACGATGCCGAGTATCTTTCGAAAGGTGTGTATCTCACATACACAGAAGACAACCTTCGCTATAGTCAAAACGCTCCCTTGTCGATGTATGAAGAAGTCAACACCGGTTGCAACCTTCCCGCTCAAATCGATATCCATGCCGGTGAGGACGATGAATACCACTTCCTTTTTGTGGCAAAAGGTGGCGGCTCTGCTAACAAGACTTATCTTTACCAAGAAACCAAGGCGTTGCTCAATCCCGACCGCCTTATTCCGTTTTTAGTGGAAAAAATGCGTTCGTTGGGCACTGCCGCTTGCCCTCCCTATCATATCGCTTTCGTAATCGGTGGCACCTCTGCCGAGAAGAACCTTGAAGTGGTGAAGAAGGCATCGGTGAAATATCTCGATAACCTGCCCACAAAAGGCAACGAACTCGGTCACGCATTCCGCGACATCGAACTCGAAGCCATCCTCAAAAAAGAAGCCGAACGCCTTGGCCTCGGTGCTCAATTCGGTGGCAAGGCTTTTGCCCACGACATACGCGTGGTGCGTCTGCCCCGTCACGGAGCTTCCTGCCCCGTTGGACTCGGCGTAAGTTGCTCTGCTGACCGTAACATCAAGGCCAAAATCAATCGCGAAGGACTTTGGATTGAACGTCTCGATTCCAATCCCGGTGAACTCATTCCGGAAGAACTTCGCAAACCGGGCGAAAACAAGGCCGTTCAGATTGACCTTAACCGCCCGATGGCTGAAGTGTTGGCCGAACTGACGAAGTACCCTGTGTCGACTCGCTTGTCGCTCCGCGGCACCATTATCGTAGGTCGCGACATCGCCCATGCAAAAATTAAAGATCGTCTCGACAAAGGAGAACCGATGCCACAATACCTCAAGGATCACCCCATCTACTATGCCGGTCCGGCAAAAACTCCCGAAGGTATGCCTTCCGGTTCGTTCGGACCGACCACAGCAGGTCGTATGGACTCATACGTAGACCAATTCCAGGCAGCAGGTGGCGCTATGATTATGATTGCCAAGGGCAACCGCTCGCAACAGGTTACTGACGCTTGCAAGCGCCATGGTGGCTTCTACCTCGGATCCATCGGTGGTCCGGCTGCTGTGTTGGCTCAAAACTCTATCAAGAAAGTGGAACTTCTCGAATATCCCGAGCTCGGAATGGAGGCCATCTGGAAAATCGAAGTCGAAGACTTCCCTGCATTCATCCTCGTTGATGACAAAGGCAACGACTTCTTCACACAAATCTTTGCCAAGTGTCAAGGTTGCGCCCTCAAGAAATAATTATCATACCTGAATAAACCAACGGGCTGCCTAACGTGGTGTTAGGCAGCCCGTTTTAGATTTATGTCAGTTGTGATTATTCGTTGTTGAGGAGTAATTGATAGGAGTCGAAATCTACTTTGGCATTGACTTCGTAAGTGGCTAAGCCACGGAAATTGCATTTAAAGGAGATAGTGCCACCTTTGCCGGGAGTGATGTAGATATTGAGATCGGAGATTGCGTATGAGGGTTGAGGGGTGCCGGCAATTTCGGGGATAAGCGATTGATTGCGCACAGCAACTGAACCATCAGGCTCGAAAGCCATAGGCACTTCGATGAAATTGATATCGAGTGCCGGCATCTTTTCGGCGAAAGCAGCCTTGGTGATGTTGAGGTTTGCTACTTGGGTGGATACATCAAATGAGAAGGTGTATCCGGTTTTGGAACTGATAAAAGATTCGCCATTGGCATTGGTTGTGCTGGTGATGCCGCTCATAAACATAGGAGCGCGAGAGCCGCACACTTTGAATCGATTGTCAATCACGAATGAGAATTCTAAAGCGGGATCGTATGCTCCTACATATTCAGCGAAGTCCAAACGGTCGAGCCAGCGCATTTTTAAGTTGGTAATTGACACTTGAGTTTGGGTAGATAGTGCTGCTTGAGGATTGGCTAATATGATTTCCGACCATTTATCAGAGGCGATAGTCCATTTCATATCGCTGAGGGTGAGGTTGGGGTAAGCAGATCCGTTGAGCGAAAGACCGCTAATTGATACAGTGGCTTTAGGGTTGGTCCAGTTCAACTCTGTTTTGATAGTAATTGGAGTGCAAACGGATTGATTTCCATTTTGGAGGTCGGTTACGACGGCATAACAACGAAGGAAAGTTTGTTCGGTAATAGTATCTTCATTAGGCTCATCGTCGTCGTTGCACGCTGTGAAGGCTGCGGAGCATACAAGCAAAGCCATCAGCGCAAAAATAGATTTTAGTTTAAACATAAGTATTAATTATGATTGAAAATTTTAATTTGAGTGTAAAGTTACAAATAATCTATGAATTAGCGTGTGTGATTAACTATTTTTAGAGAAAAATAGAGAACGACGCACCGAATTGGGCTGTGGGTGCTTGTTGCACAAATTCGTGTCCGATGGATTTAAAATAGAACGTATTATAATGAGTCGAAGTGATATTTTCACCCCAAACTCGGATGGACGTGTGCTCGTTGCGCAAGGATATGGAAAAGCCGGGCAGAAGGTAGAATGGTTGCGAAAGAGTGTTGGCTTCGTTCCACATTATGTCCCCTACTCCGCGCAAATGTGCTGAAAAAGATGGTCTGTAATTGCCAATGTTGTAGGGAATTCGCCATAAAGCAGATACAAAGGCGGTGTGGGTTGGTACGTAGGGCAATCGTTTGCCGGCATAGTCGTTGATGCCATCATTGTAACGATGGAATGTGGCGTGTGTGTAGCCATACGAACCGGAAAGTTC
>SFNM01000168.1 GCA_004552725.1 Bacteroidales bacterium
TAATAGGAGACTTACATATTGTATCAACCCCAAATTAAACTACCCGCTGACCACCGTTCAATGAACATATCTAAATTAAAAGTGCGACCAAAACGTGACCAAATTTGTGGGTATGGATAAAAAGAAAATTTCCAACTTATTGAATGTCAATAAATTGGAAATTACTTTCTGTGGTACCACCAGGAATCGAACCGGGGACACAAGGATTTTCAGTCCTTTGCTCTACCAACTGAGCTATGGCACCATCCGTGTTTTTGCGTTGCAAAGGTACGTTGTTTTTTTGAACCATGCAAATTTTGGAGGAAAAAAACGATAAAAATGCCGAAAAAAGAGTTTTTGGGCGGCTTTTGAGCTGTTTTGAACCATAAAAATCCTTCAGAAAGTCGTTTGAAGGTGGTGGGATATTTGTTTTGGTGGGTGATATTTGTCGTGGCATTGGCTGCCTTTGCGTTTCGGAGAAGCAATTTTGTCTCTTTTTGCACTTCGTTGGCGCTTGAGCTTGGCGCAGATGATGAGGATGAAAAGAGAGAAGGGCTCCCGGCGGTATAGCCGGACGCCCTTCTCGGTTAGATGCTATTGGGGTTAAACGCTCGACCGGTTAAACGTTTGAGCGGATTTTTAGCGGATGGCAACCTTGGTGGTCTTGCTGCCTTGGCGGCGGATGTAGATGCCGGGAGCAAGGTTGTCATTGTTGACGCGTACACCGTTGATATTGTAGTACTCGATGGGGGCATTGCTATCGTTGTCTACCGTTACATCCGCGATGCCGGCCGATGCCGAGCAGCCGAAGATGCTGAGGTTGTCAAACATCACGGCATCGCCCTTGGCGCTGGTGAGTCGGATGGCGATATATATGTCTTTGCCGAAATACTTGCCGAGAGAAACACCATCGTTGAAGCGCGATTCTTGGGACAGCGCTATGCTGGTGAGGCGATCGTACCAGCCGATGTATAGTGGGTCGGAACTGTCGGAGGCCTTGATGTCGTAGCTTTCGGCAAAAGTGGCGCTCATTACGCCCGAGGTCCATACGAAACATGCGTCTTCCGATTCGACCTTGACGCGAGGCAGGATGCAGTAGCGGTCGGCCGCGCCGGAGGTCATGAATGTCGAAGCTCCGAGGAAGTTTTTGCCCAGAAGTGCATGCTCCTGATAGAATGATTGGACGGCCCAGCCGGTTTCGCCGAATTCCTCGATGGCTCCGGGGGCAAGACTATTGTCGCCCTCGTTGTGGAAGGCGAAGCCTTGCGGAATCTTGCCGTCTTCGAAGTCGTAGAATATGTCAGGGTCGCCCAAGGCTTTGACTTCGAGGGTGAGAACGTTGTTTTCGGGCTTGGTGTCGCCGTCGCACACCAGTTCGCATTTGAGCGTGTGCTTGCCCTTGGCGAGTGATGCTATGGCGTCTTTGAAGGTGATGTCCTTGGGAGCAATGAATTTCTCGGCACAGATGTCGACGCTGTTGGGGTCATCGATGCGCTCGACGCTGAAGTCGTCGATGGTAATCCAGTTTTCGTCCGGGTCGGAGAAGGCGTAGAAGCCGAAGCATACGGTCTGTGCCTTGTCAAAGTGTACGATATTGATGGATTCTTCGTAAGCTCCGCGTGCAAAGGGGTTGTATTCGACCACTTTATTCGTCATTTTATCGGGGAGCTGTTCATTGCCCCAATACATGGCAAAGCGCTCGTTGTGATTGTCGTCGCCTGAGTACCAGAAGCGTACCACGTAATAACCCGGCTCGACGTTGATTGGCTCGAGTATTACCCAGTCGTCAGCGGCATGTTCTTTGTCGTAGTTGTATCCGAGGTATCCGTATCCGGTGCGGGCGAGGTTGATCCAGAATGAGCCTACTTCCACGCCCCAGTCACCGGAGTCGTTGTTGAGATTGAATGTCTTGATGGCCGAATTGTCTTCGTCGGGTTCGAAACCGGTAGAGTAGGGTACGGTGGCCGGAGCGCGGTGGCGCACTTGCACGGTCTTGGTGTTGTTGGCCGTCTCGATGTCGTCGGGATGTGATACGGTGGCAGTCACCTCATATAGTGCGCGAGGCGTAGACAGGTCGAGAGTGCCTTTGAAGATGTATTTGAATTCTTCGCCGGCATTGAGCGTCTTGGAGACGGTCTCGGAAAGTGCTTCTTTGCCATTGACGCTGATAGTCACGGGGAAGGTCGTCACTGTTTCCATACCGGTATTTTTGATTTTGACGGAGACTTCCTCCTTGTTTGTAAGGCCCCAGCCGGTACACGGGGTCACGATTTCCGTCAGGCTGAGATCCACGAGGTTGTCGGCGGATTCGACGATTACATCGCGCAGATAGAGGCGAAATCTATCGGCCGTGGAGTAGCAGTAGAACCCGAGATAGAAGGGCACGCCGGCTTTTACGGGCAGTATGACGTAGTTGCTGTACTCGTCGTTGTGCACGATGGGATGGTCGGCAAGCTGATTGGTCATTGCTTCGACGGTCTGAGCGTTGCCGCTGAAGACTTTGAAGGCTTCGCCGTAGGAGCTGCCTTTGAAGTGGTAGCGGATGAGGACGTTGCCGTCTGCTGTCGGAGTGATGGCCGGTGAGATTAGC
>SFNM01000078.1 GCA_004552725.1 Bacteroidales bacterium
ATCCGCACCGACCTACACAAATCCAAGTGGTTACGTAATGTACACGTTGTAGAGGTAACACTTTAGAGCCAAAAGCATTGATGGGAGAGGGGTGATTATTTGAATTGGAAGGGGCAAATTTTGAGGTAGGGGTAGCCGCCGTTTTTGTTGGGGTCGATTTGCCAGTCGGAGTTGAAGTCGAAACCGGTGAAGGTGGATTGGTTACCGCGTTGTTCGTATGTAAACGGAGTGCAGTTCCAACTTTTTGCGGTGCCATCGAGGTAGAAGAGGTTGTGGTGGAACCATCTACGGGCATCCTTATGTGTGCCGACGGCGCCGTTGCCTTTGGCCACTTTGCCGAAGCTGATGCAACACACTACTTCGCTGAAATTGTCGACATAGCCCACAATGCCGCCGTTGTCGGAAGTTTGTTCGGTGGATGAGATTTCACCTGCATTGTAGCAATCGTGAGTCATATAGGCCGTTTCGTCTGTTTCGCTGCCGTCTTCCTGATAGCCGAGGATGCCACCCACGTTAGAGCCTTCGTGAGTGGAGGATATTGTGCCGCGGTTGCAGCAACAACCTAACTCCATATTGTTGTATAGGCCAAGCAGACCGGCCGTATTAGTACCTAAGCGTCCGGCGATGCCACCGACTTTGGAATTGCCGGTGGAGGACACACTGCCGTGGTTGGCGCAATGGCGCACGCGAATATGGTCGCGGTCGCCGTGGCCGATGATGCCACCCACGTTGCCATTCTGAGTAGATTTTACATTACCGGTGTTGCCAAACTTAGCGATTGAGAAGGGTTGGGGATATGTTTGTTGGCCGCTAACGTAGCCGACGCACCCGCCCACGTTGATTGTGCCGGTGACATTGCCTCGGTTGAGCGACGTTAAGAAGAATACCGAGGAGCTATATCCGCTTGCCACCTTGATTGCACCGATAAGGCCGCCGGTGGAATTTTGGCCGGATACTTCGGCGAAATTCACTAATTTTTCGACGGTGCCGGTGGTGTATTCGAGGTATCCGACCACGCCGCCGGTGTAGTTATTCCAAGAATTGGTCACTGCCGTTCCGTTATTGGCGCAATTTTCCAAGCTGCCGGCCGATTCGAGCACGAGATGGCCGACGATGCCGCCTACATATAGCGAACCAATGAGCTTTCCGGAGAAGCTCACATTCTTGATGGAGGAATTGAGGCCGTAGCCCACAATGCCGCCGATGGCGGTGGCTTCGGCCGGCTTGCCGTTCACCGTATCACACGACACGATAATGGGACACAACGATGGGTATGCGCTTGCGGCCATCGAGGTGGAGAGATTTTTCGAAGGCACGGAGCCTTCGATGGTAGAACTGTTGGCAAATCCGGCCACGCCGCCCACTGATTTCTGTCCTTTCACAATCATCTTGCTACCGAAGGTGATGTTGCCGCAGTTGAGGGTGCCGCCATCCACCACGCCGACCACGCCGCCGATGTTTTCCGTCACACCGCGCACGTTCATATTGATTATCAGCCCCTTGGGCGCAACACTGCCGTTGAGATAGCCAAACAGGCCACCGACATACTGTGTGCCGTGTATGCCACAGTAGCTACCGTCGGTTTTCTCCACGCGGTTGGTATTCGCACCGGCTTTGCCTTCAATGGTCAGGTGGCCGTTGGTGGTGACGTGGCCGAAGAATCCGCCCACGTATTGAGGAGTGTTGAGGTAGGCACCGACTGTGACGGTGTTGATTGTCAGGTCGGCATTAAGTTCCACCTTGCCGATGAGGCCACCGGCATAGCTCACGCGACATGTCAACGGCGTTACCACCTTGCAATTAGTGATTGAACTCGGCTGATTTATGACAGCCTCGCCCACCAGCCCGCCGCAGCAGTTAAACGTTTTGAGCACCTCGGTATTAGCCCTAAGCGAGTCGACGGCATGCTCGATGGTGACGCTGTCGAGATTAATGGCGCAATTGTTGACATAGCCGGCTACACCGCCTACGTGCGACACCTTGGCCTCGGCGCAAAGGTAGTTCGTGGCATTTTCATTGTATATCGACGAGAAGTGCGACACAGTGAGGTTGCCGGCAGTGACGCTGCCGACCACGCCGCCCACATTCTTACTAGCGAGAAGTTGCACATTAGCAGAGCAGTTCGACACCGACAGGTTGCCTTGGCAATTGCCCACGAACGCGCCGATGTTCTCCTCGCCTTTGATTGTGCCGGTGACATGCACGTTGGTGAGCGCCACATTGCCGGTGCAGATACCGGCGAACGCGCCGGCGCTGCTCTTCACACCGCTCATCATGGTCTCGATGGTGAGGTTGGAGATGTCTGCGCCATCGCGCATGGCGGGGAACAGGCCCACGGCAACATCCTCATCGTTGCTTTCGCCCGAGTAGAGAAGCGTAATCGTGTGGTCCTGGCCGTCATAAATGCCGGCGAAGTCAAAACCGGTGTACAGGCGACCGTCGACCACACTACTTTCGGCCGGTGCGGTGAAATCGGCCGTTTGGCGGAAATAAAGGCCGACGGCGTGCGTCGTATCATTCGCCAAACTAAGCAAGAGCTTGTCGAAGTCCTTGGAGCTTTGAATCAAATAAGGATTATCCTTGGTGCCGCCGCCGGTCAGGCGATACTGCATGATCACATTTAGCACCTTGTGCACCATCTCATCGCGCACCGTGGCCTCGATAAACGAACCCAAGGGAGTGCCGTCGGCAAGTGTGCCGCTGATGATGTAGTCGCCGTCGGGCAGATGCTTGTCCTTGGGAATCATCACGCTGATGCTGTAATTCTCCGCACCATGCTCCACCGTAGCGGCCAATTGATAGGTCGTGCCGCTGCTCTTTGCTTCAAGTTTTACATCTACGCCGGTCTGATCCGTTGGAATCGCCCACAGATTGTGGCTTACAAAGAAGCTACTGATGCGGAAGTCGGAATTTTCCGTAAGCACCGAGCCGATTTCATTCTTCAGATACAAATCATCACTGCACCCGCCCAAAGCCGCGGCTGCAATCAGCACACAAATCGCAATAACAGTATTTAACGTAGTCTTCATCATATTAAATCATTAAAAGTTCTCCACTCCTACCTAAATTGGAACGGACAGTCCTTCAGATAAGGGTAGCCATCGTTTTTCTTGGAATCAATCACCCAATCGTTGCGAAAATCGAAGCCGGAGTATGTCGATTGTTTCGAGCGGTCGGCGTATTTGAACGATTTACATGCCCAGTTTTTGCCTGTGCCCTCCAAAAAGTATAAGTATTCGTGATACCAGTCGCGGTTTTTCTTGTGAGTACCCACCACGCCGTTGCCTTTGGCCACTTGGCCGTAATTGTAGCAACACCACACACTACCCATATTGTCGACATAGCCCACCACGCCGCCATTGTCGGATTTTTGCGCAGTGGAGGAGATGGCGCCGGCATTGTAGCAGTCGTGAGTTCTGAAATGATAATCATCGTTGTAATGGCCGTCTTCTTGGTAGCCGAGGATGCCGCCCACGTTCGAGCCTTTGTGAGTGGAAGAAATCTCACCGCGGTTGCAGCAATAGCCCAACTGCATATTGTCCGTTACGCCCATCAAGCCGCCGGTGTTTACGCCCAATCGGCCGGCGATGCCGCCTACCTTGGAATTGCCGGAGGACGACACGCTACCGTGATTGGCACACTGCAACACTCGCAAGTATCGCTTATTGGCATAGCCGATACAGCCGCCCACGTTGCCGTCGGCACTCGATGACACTGCGCCCGTGTTGCCAAATTGCGAGAAAACGCAGATGTTACTACCTGAGTCGCCGCAGATATAACCGAAGCAACCGCCCACATTGGCAGTGCCCTTGACTGTGCCGCTATTGAGCGCATGGCTTACGGTGAACTGTTGGCCGCAGTTGCCGATTTGGAATGAGCCGATAATGCCGCCGGTGTAGTCCATACCCGACACCTCGGCAAAGTTGGCCAAATTTTTCACCGTGGCGCCAGTGTATTCCACCAATCCGGCCACACCGCCGGTGCACGTGTTCCAGGTGTTTTTCACCACAAGGCCGTTGTTGGCGCAGTTTACCAAACTGTCAGTGGAATTGAGCACCAAGTGACCGACTACACCGCCCACGAAGTTGGTGCCGGTGACCGAGCCGGAGAAGCTCACATTCTTAATTGTGGTTCTGTAGCCGAAGCCCACCAAGCCGCCGATGGCAGTGCCGCCCACCGGCCGATCGTTCACTACATCGCACGACACGATAATGGGACACAGCGAGGGATAGGTGCCGGCGGCCATCGAGGTGGTGAGTTTGGTGTTAACATTCACGCCGCCTTCGATGGTGGAAGCATTGGCATAACCTACCAGACCGCCCACGGATTCGGGGCCTTTCACCGTCATTGTGTTGCCGTAGCTGATGTTGCCGCAATTGATTGTGCTCTGCTCAATCGCACCGGCCACACCGCCTACGCAGCCAATCGAACCGATAACATTCATATTGATAAACACGCCCCTGGGCGCTACCTTGCCTTGGAAATAGCCGAACAATCCACCCACATACTGCGAGCCGAATACGCCGCAGTCGCTGCCGTCGGTCTTGACCAATTGGTTGGAATTTTGGCCGCTTTTAGTTTCTATAATCAAGTGGTTGCCGGCAACGGCGTGGCCGAATAATCCACCGACGTATTGACGAGTGTTGAGGTAGGCGCCGATGGTCACGGTGTTGATTTTCAGGTCGGCATTGAGCTGCAGCTTGCCGATGAGGCCGCCGGCGTAGCTTAAACTACAACTCAAGGGCGTAACTATCTTGCAGTCAGTGATTGAGCTCGCCTGATTGATGATGGCTTCGCCGATGAGGCCGCCGCAATAGTTGGGCGATTTCAGCACCACCACCTTGGATGATTGCGAATCGATGGTGTGTTGAATGGTCACGTGGTCGAATTTGATGGCGCAATTGTTCACATAGCCGGCCACGCCGCCCACATGCGATGTAGTGGCCTCGGCCGACAAGTAATTGTTCGAGCCTTTGTCGAATCTCGAAGTAAAGGTCGACACGGTGAGGCTGCCGGCGGTGGCACTACCCACCACGGCGCCCACATTTTTCACACCGAAGAGCATCACATGTGCGGTGCAATTCAACACCGTGAGATTGCCTTGGCTATTGCCCACGAACGCGCCGACGTTTTCTTGTCCCGCAGTCGAACCGATGACGTGCACGTTGGTGAGCGCCACATTGCCGGTGCAGATGCCGGCGAAGGCGCCGGCGTTGCGCTTCACACTGCTCATGGAAGTTTTGATGGTGAGGTTGGAGATGGTGGCGCTATCGCGCAGGGCGGGGAACAGGCCCACGTTGACATCCGCGTCGGAGCTCATGCCTGTGTAATTGAGCGTAATCGTGTGACTTTGACCATCGTAAATGCCAGCAAAGTCGTAGCCGGTGTAGGTCTTCCCGGATTGCACGCCACTTTTAGCCGCCGTGGCGAAATCGGCCGTTTGGCGGAAGTAAACGCCGGCGGCGTGGGTGCTATCGTTTGAGAGACCGGTCAGGAATTTCTTGAAGGCATCGGCAGAATTGATTTGATACGGGTTGTCTTTGGTGCCGATGCCCGAAAGGTCGTACTGCAAGGTCACGCTCAACACCTTTTGCACCATCTCATCGCGCACCGTAACCTCGATAATCGAGCCCAGGCGCGTGCCGTCGGTGAGCGCACCACTGATAGTGTAGTCACCGTCGGGCAAGTGCTTGTTTTTGGGAATCATCACACTGACGGTGTAGTCTTCCGAGCCGTGTTCGACGGTGGCTGCCAACTGATAAACTGTTCCGTCGCTCTTCGATTCGAGTATCACATCGATGCTCGTCTGATCTGCCGGAATGGTCCACAAATCGCGGCTCACGTAGAAACTGCTGATGCGGAAGTCGGAGTTCTCCGTAAGCTCCGAGCCGATTTCGTTCTTCAGGTACAAATCATCGCTACACCCGGCCACAACGGCGGCTGCAATCAGCGCACAAATAGCGATACAGGTGTTGAGGGTCTTCTTCATAGTGTTGCGGTTATTTGTATGATGATTTTTGCATTTTGCAGCTCTTCGGCACCGGGAAGGAGCCCTTGATGCCGTCCAAGCTCCATGTATTAAACGAGTCGTTGAAATGCCAGCTGCGGGGGTAATGCGACGGCTGACATAATTGGCTGAGACTCATTGATGTACTTTCATAGTATATCTCATCGGGGAATGCCTCTCTCAAGAAGTACACATCCGAGAGCGTGGTCAGGTGTTCGATATCGAAGATGGGCGAGAGCCACCCGCTGCCGATGCTTAGACAGCACTGCAGTGAACTATGCGAATCGCTGCGGCCCACCAAGCCGGCTCCGCGGTGCTTAGAGCCCACGTAAGCACCGGTGTTGAGGCAGTCGGCCACGAAGCCGAGTTGCTGCAAGTGGCCGATGATACCGCCCACGTTATCAGAGGCATCGGCACTAACATTGCCCATGTTGGCACATTGCGTCACCGATATCACATTCTCTTGATAGTCGTCGCAATTCTCCGCGATGGCATTGATGCCGCCGACTGTGGTGCTCAAACCACCTGCCACGCCTACCCATATTGCAGCAGTGCCTTCCGGCGCCACAAAGAAGCTGGCGACAAATGCCGTAGTCGAAATCGCGAGGGTGGAAACACCTACAATAGTGTGAATTATCGCCAACGCCTTCTTGAACTTGGTCACGTCCTTGGCGCGAGCCTCGCGCTCTTCACACAAATAATAATTGAACGCCTCTCGGTCGGAATCCGAGCTGTGGTAAGTGTCCATCACGTCCTCCAAGTTCGCAAAGTAGGAATCGACCGATTCGTGGTCTAAGCCCGCGAAAAGCTCTACGTTGCCGAAAGCCGTTTGCCGCAGGCTATGAATTCGGGCCACGGTGGTATTGTCGCGCTCGGTGGCCTCGCTTATGATAATGGCTCGCAAATGCTCGCGCTCTTCTTTGGAAAGATAGAAAGCCAATGACAAGGATTTATCCAGCCAGTCGGCTATAAGCGTGACGGCATCAAATCCTATTTCAATGACATGTGCCACCTTGTGAATCTTCTCCCAGTTCTCAATTTCCAACACGATTTCAAACCGATGTGTACGCTCCACCGCCTCGGGGCCGGTCTCGGCCAAGCCAACGCTGAACACACCGAGCACCACTTCCACCGCGCCCACTATGCAGTTGATAGTGTTTTTAATCTTCCATTTGCGCGGGTCGCCCACTTCGCCTACGATGCCTCCGGTGGGGCCGCTGCCGGTGTTGGTAATGTTGCCCATATTGCTGCAGTAGTTAATTACGGTTTGACTGCCTGCCAGAGCCACCACACCGCCTGCGTAATTGGCATTGGTAGTGATTTCGCCGGCATTTTGGCTAGAGAACAGGGTGCCCCAAGTGGTTTTGCCAACCACACCGCCCACACAGTCGGCATGGGTAGCGGTGATTTTGCCTGTGTTGATGGCGTCATGCACCACCGACACCGAGGTATTGCCCACGATGCCGCCCACGATGGCATCGTGGGCTGTGGCCGTCACCGCGCCGGTGTTGTACAGCGCCACGCCGCCAAACTGTCCTTCGCCGCACACGCCGCCCACGGAGGAGTAGCCGCTCACGGCGCCTTCGTTGCCGCACGATTTCATCACTATATTGTTGCAGTAGCCCAAATCGGCCGAGGCGCACGAACTGCCGGCAATGCCGCCCACGCCCACATGGCCGCTCACCGCGCCGTAGTTGTGGCTGGTGCAGATAAACGCCGGGCCGGTGCCGCCGACGATGCCGCCGGTGCCGAGAAAACCGTTTTCAGTGTCGGAGCCGTTGGAATTGTACATGGTGCTGCCGGCGATGGCGCCGCGGTTTTCGCAGCTCACCATCATAAGGGTGTCGCACGAGCCCGCAATGCCACCGCAGCCGGTGTACTCCGAGGTGACGTTGCCGATGTTGCAACTGCTGCGAATCGAGGTGGCGGAAAACAGCGAGCCGGTGCCCAAGATACCGCCGACGCCGTAGCCGCCGCGCACCTCGGTGCCGTTATTATAGCAACTGTCAATCATTACACTTGCGTTGGGGTCGACCAGACCCACCAAGCCGCCGATGCCGGCGCTGCCGGCAGCACCGGAAACGCTACCGCCGGTGGTGGTGCATTTCAGCAGATAGGTCATCGAGCGACGGTCGCCGCGCGTCACTGCTGCGCCTACAATCGAGCCTACGGCAAATTCGCCGTCAACATCTGCATTTACCAGCACCACATTGCAAATGGTAGCTGATTCGGTATGGCCAAACAGACCCACGCCGCAGGTGCGGTTGCGTACAATCCACAAACCCTTGATTTTACGTTTATTACCATCATAAACGCCTCGGAATGGACACACATTCTGGTTGCCAATTGGTTCCCAGCCATATTGCTTATGCGCTTCAAACGACGGCATTTCTAAATCAATGTCACAGAACTGTCTGAAGCAGGTGGTATCTTTGAGTAAGGTATTGGTATTCTGGCTGTTAGTTATGTCGCGCAGACGCGCCAAGTGCGTAGCGCTACTTATCACAAACGGATCCGCCTTGCTGCCCGAGCCATATAACTGAAAATCACTGTTGTAATTATCAATAATCTCAGCGGTAGTTTCGTTACTGCTCACACGGATACGACAGCCCAAACCATAACCTGTGCCATCATCACTTTCCTCCTCGGAATCAGCAAGATACATCAGCCGATAATCACCCGCTTTAAGACCCTCATTCAGAGTCAACTTCGACACTCCATCAATACGAGTGTGCGTGCCTGAACGCTTCACCACACTACCTGTGCCCGAGCGCATCACTAATACAAAACTTGATTGCCGAAAGCCATCCATGCCATTGGGTAGCACAATCTCTTTCAATCGGCCACCATACACATCACTCCCTACGTTCTCTCCGTCAGGCAACAATTCCTCATCGCTACAAGCACAAAACAACGCAACAAATGTGATCGCTAAAAAAACGAATCTCTTGACCATCATACAATTACAAAACTTGAATATCGCTTGCAAAGATAATAAAAAATCCTAATTCCGGCACAAGACAAAATTAAGGTGCATAAATTTTAGAGAAAGTGTTAAATTTGCAGTATGAAAACTGCAGATGTAATATGGATGTGCCTACCCGAAGGGTT
>SFNM01000010.1 GCA_004552725.1 Bacteroidales bacterium
GCCGTCAACGCCTTAGTCTGCCGCGATGCTAACGGCATAGTGCGGCGCACAGCTAACGAGTTAGGCAACGGCTGGGACATATACTACGACACCGCAGGCCTCAAATCGCTCGAGGTGGGCTGGGATGGTGCAAGTGTGATAAGAGTATACCAGCGCGGGAGCCTCAAGGCGATGCTCGGCATCGACGGCACAATCCAGCCCGCGAGCGGCATGGTCTCCCTCACTCTTGCGCCGTACATCGCGGGCAATGATGCACAATATTACACCACACAAGGCCAAGGCTTAGCGGGGCAGAGCTATTACAAGAGCGAGAGCAGCGGCTTAGTATATGGCGACACAGCACTCTCACAAAGCTCGCTAATACCTGACGGCAGTTACATTGAGGCCGGCTTGGCTCTATTTAGCTTTAATCCGGGCGGCGGAGCCATCGGCTCACGCAGCATCTACAGCGCCAGAGGCGGGGCGCTCACCAAGACTACCACAATTACGTGGACGATAGACAATAACGGCAACATAATAACTCAATAATTATGCAGTATATCAATAACAATAGCGATTTTGCGCTGGATATTGCGCTCAAGGCAATACTCCCTGACGGCGCCGAGTTAGCGACCGCGCCGCCCAATTGTGATTTTACGCTGACCTTTGGCACACGCTATGACGAGGCCAAATACGAGGTCGGACGTTACAACGGCGAGCCGCGCGGTTACACCGTCAACACAGACGGCTCGCTGCACGTAATCTTTGACGCGCACGGCTTAGGGCTTGGGCGCTTAGGGTGCATGCTCACCTACGGCATCCCCGACAGCAGCTACCCCGACGGTGTGGCCACCGTGGCCACCTCCTACGAGTTAGACGTTGAGTTGATAGGGTGGGGCGCAGACGGCCAGCAGAGCGGCACCGTGACACTCGCCACCGAGGCCGCCGCCGTAGGAGCAGCACAACAAGCACAAGCCGCCGCCGAAAAAGCCGCCGCCGACGTTGTTACTGCTGTACAAACAGCACAAGCCGCTGAGCAAACTGCAAAGGCCGCACTCAGTACAGCAGGCGAGGCCGTAGTTACAGCAAATGAAAGTGTCAAACATGCAGACTTATCCGCGCAAGCATCGGAGGCATCGAGACAGGAGGCTGCCGCCAGTGCCAACGAGGCGCGAGAAGCGGTACAGCGTGCATCCGAGGCAGTAGCAGCAGCAGGCGAGGCTATCAACGTAGCCAATGAGGCAACGGTAGAGGCGCGAACGGCTGCTAATGCGGCCAACACGGCTGCCGATAATGCCAACACTGCCGCCGATAAAATTGATAAATGTGCACTCAAGACAGAGGTAGCCGAACTCGACGATAGACTAACCGCAGGGCTTGCCTCCGAAAGAGCCGAGCGAGAAAGCATTGACAACGAGTTAATCGCAGCACTCAACTCGGAGGCGACGGAGCGTGCGGCGGGGGATGCTGCTGTGGCTGATATGGTGCGGCAGTTAATCCCCTCCGCTTTGGCGGTGGAGGCGCCGCGGAGAATTACGCTGGGTAATTTGGTGGCGCAGTATGTTGTGGCGCGGTTGGTGCCGTCGGACACGTTGCCGAATGTGCTGTTTTTAAGCGACGGCAAGGCGGTGGCGGTAGACCAAACGGGGCGGCTGACGGTGGTTGGCGAGGGCGAGAGCGTGGTGCAGGTAGTGCCGACGATGCACACGTCTATCGCCAAGAGCGTGCGCATAAGCGTGGAGCGGCCTACGTTGCGGCTGTATGACACACGCGCTAAGTTGCGGCTGACGCAGAGCGGAGGGCTGCTGCTTAATTGATTTTAGGGACGAGATTATAGGGACGAGGGACTAGTTAAGAGGGACGAGATAAAAAACAAGTAATAAAACAAGTAATAAAACAAGTAAAATATTAGCAATATGGCATTTACAGAGAGCGAAGAAACTATGTTGAAGCAGTTGCTGACTGCATTTGAGAACGGCAAGCGATTAAGTGACTTGCCTAACGTAAAAAGCACTAATCCCTACGATTTATATGTGGAGGTACTTGACACTGACGGGGAGAGCAAAAAGGCGGCGTTGGCCACGTTGCTCCCTTACTTGGAGGAGCAGTGCGCCTACGGTGTGGAGTGGGATGCGACTGTAGCCGACCCTACTTGCACTCGTGTGGGTAATATGGCATTGCACAAGACGCTGCCTATCCAAAGCCGTATGCGTGGCTGTCTGCTTGATGACGATGGCAAGGTGGTGCGCTATCTTGACCCGAACGATTGGACGAGCGCGGTGCGCGACGGCTCGGAGGGTCAGGTGATGGTTGAGATACCTATGCACTACCGCCGCTTTATCACCGATGGCAACAAGCGCCGGGTGATGCTGTCGGAGTACCCGTTGCCGGGTTATCACCAAGTGCCGCTGATGTACCAATCGGCGTATCAAGCGACGGTGCAACGCTCGACTAATAAGTTGGCGAGTGTGCGCAACTTTACGGAGGACTACCGCGGTGGCACTAATGACGCTGATTGGGATGGTCTCGCAAAAAGCGAGTTAGGCAGACCTGCAGGCGGTTTAAGTCTCAATTCGAGCCGCAAATATGCGCGTAACCGCAAGGCCGGGTCAAGCGAGTGGAACGCGCTGACATACGACGCGTGGAAAGAGTTGTATTGGCTGTTTGTGGTGGAGTATGCCACGCGAAACTCGCAAGCGGCATACAACGCAGAGCCGACTGCCGAGGGGTACAAGCAAGGAGGCTTGGGCGCAGGTGTAACCAACATCAACGGCACAAAGTGGAGTGGGTTTAACGACTCTCTACCATTTATCCCGTGCGGCTATACCGATGCACTTGGCAACGGCACGGGCGAGGTAGAGTTTACTATGCCTGCAGAGTATGACAAGAGTGGCGTAGTGGTAAAAGTGCCGCGATACCGCGGCATCGAAAATCCCTTTGGCCACGTTTGGGTATGGGTAGATGGGGTGAAAGTGCGCATAAGTGCGGACGTGGAGAACGGCGGCGACGGCTTGAGCAAGATTTATGTATGCTCCGACCCAGACAAGTATAGCAGTACAGGCTACGATGGCTACCACCACGTCGGCAACGAGGCTCGCCAAAAATCCTATATCAAAGATATAATCTTCGGCGAGGACGGCGACTTAATGGCGGCGGATTGCCAAGGTGGCAGCAGTGCAACCTACTATTGCGACTCTCACAGCACAGAAATACCTACATCGGGAGAGCGTATAGCAGGGCTGCTTGTTGGCGGTATGGGGCAATTAGGCGCGGATTCGGGTATCACGTGCTCTTACTCAGGCCCCACCGAATCGGGTGCGTTTAACGCCTGCTGCTCTCGCATTTGCTTTATACCGCGAGCAAAAGTTGATGCGTAAAAGTATCAACAAGATATTATAACTAATTAAATTAAAGCGTTATGAAATCAGTATTTGACAACAAACCGAGCGTTATCTTGCCACTTGGCAACGGCGCGTATTATTACAACTACAATATCCACGAGCGTGTGGGCGAGGGCGATGAGCCGAGTGGTTGGGAGTGCGACACCGTCAAGGTGTGGGGCAAGCCTAACTACGGCGACATCGTGCGTGCGGTTATCCGCAATGAGTATGATGCAAATGCGGAGTTTGACTTGGTCAACTCGTACAACGCGGCTGTGGCCGGCCTCACCGATGGCGACAAGGCTAAGGCAGACACCGCCGCCTACATCGCTTTTATCGGCAGAGTGAGCGCGATTAAGGCGATGGTGCGTAAAGACATTGAAGCCGAAAATTAGAGATGGAGAACTTACCGGCAATAATCAGCGCACTCGGCACTATAATTGCGGCTTACTTTGCTTATAACCAGTACACCAAAAACAAGCTCACCGACTTAAAGGTGGCGCAGTTGGAGGCGGAGCAGAGCGAGAGGCAACGCCGCCGCAGCGATAACTCGGCGATAGTCCACGGCGAGCTGTGGGAGATATTGCACGAGCTAAAGGCAGACCGCGTTTATATCGTGCAACCGCATCCGCTCGGCAATGAGAGCATGATAAGCATCTACTTTGAGTCAAAGCGCAAGGGCGTGGAGAGCATGAAACCGCGGGTGCACAACCTAAAAATGTGCGACGTGGCCAAATTTTGCAGTGAGCTGGCATCGCACCTGTTTTGGGCTATCCGCGACATCGACGCAGAGGTGGATGACCGCTATGCCAAGAGTTTGCTCAGTGCTTGCGGCACATCGCAGGTTATTATCAAGCGGCTAAGCGATAATACGCACGACTGGGTCGGCTCTATCTTTTGCGAGTTTACGACACCTACGGATATTGACCCGGAGGTGGCGCGGGCAACGCTCCACCAGGCGGCTCAAAATATCCAGTACATACTGCCGCAGTATGTTGAGTAATCTTATCTAACACCTTATCACTATGGTATATTTTACAATTAACGAGTTGTGTTACTCGGCCACGGCACAAGCCAACGGCATTAACAACACCCCTAACAACACGCAGCGCAACGCGCTCACAGCGCTGGTAGACACAGTCCTCGACCCGCTCCGCCGCGCGTGGGGCAAGCCTATCCTCGTCAACAGCGGCTACCGCTGCCCAGCGCTCAACAACGCAGTCGGTGGCAAGGCCTCAAGCCAACACCTACGCGGTGAGGCTGCCGACATCACAGTGGGGTCGCGTGAGGCTAATCGCCAATTGTATGACTTGGCGCTTAAGTTGCATCTGCCGTTTGACCAACTTATCGGCGAGCAAAATTGCAGGTGGCTGCACATCTCTCACAAACTCGACGGCGGAGGCCGTCATAAAGCGTGGATAGAGCCGTGAGAGCGCTGCACATAATAATAGCGATGGTGATGGCTATGGCCATTGCATCGTGCTCGCGCCATCTGGTAACGGAGTCGACATCGTTGACATCGTCGATGTATAATGTGCGGGTTGACACTGTGCGAGTGATGGAGCGGAGCGTAGACACCGTAGTGGAGCGCGACAGCGTGGTTATCGAGCGCACAGGCGACACCATCACCATCCGGCAAGTGCGATGGCGCGACCGTGTGAGCATCATCCACGACACCGTATATCAGCGGAGCGTCGATACAGTCATGGCCGAGAGCCGGGAGGCAATAGCCACGGTGAGCGAGCCGGAGCCTACATTTTGGGACAAGGTGCTTGAGTGGCTCGCGCTGGTGGGCACACTCGCGCTGGTGGGTGCCGTCATCCTCTGGCGCACAAAATAGTAACTACTTTTGTCATTTGTATATCTTTCAATGTGTAGGGGCGTGGCCGCGAGGTTACGCCCTTTTAGTGCCCGCCGAATACTGCATCCAGCACGGCACGGTTTGCGGCGTCAATTTTGCGCGCGTCAAAGTCGATGTATATATCCGTCACACTATGGCCACCGTGGCCAAGAGCCGCCGCTATCGTCTCTTTGGGTATCTCAAGCGCGGCGGCTATTGTCGCCCATGAGTGACGCGCCCAGTACGTCGACAAGCCCTCAATGCCCAAGCGCTTACCGACTACACGCAGGACGCCGGACAAGCGGCGGTAAAAAAATCGGTAATCCTGACAACCCTCGGCAAAGTTGACCAACCGCTCGCGCCCCGCGTATTGCTCAATCAGTGCGGCGGCCTCCGGCTCGACCTTAATGGAGTAGAGGCGGTGAGTTTTGGCTCGGTGGTAATCCACGCGCCCATCCACTGCCGGCATGGCGTTACAAAGGTCTATAACGTTAATTCCACACAAGCAAAACGAAAGCCGGAGAAAGTCAAGGTAGCGCCGCTCCGTGGGCGTCTCGCCCGCGTCAAACAAGCGGCGCAGCATCTCCACGGAGAGAGCACGCTTGCGGGTGCGCTCAGGGCGGATGTGAAATTTACGGAACGGGTAGGCGGTGGTGCGCTCATCATCGACGGCATCGTTAAACACGGCGCGGATATTGCGCAGGTGGATGTTACGCGCGTTACGCTTTGGCGCCGTCTGTGCGAGGTACGCGTCAAACTTTGTAAGCCATGCCGGCGTCACGTCGTCCATCGCCAAGTGCTCCACGTCGCAGTAATCACCCAGCCGCTTGAGCGTTATCTCATACAGCTCGCGGGTGCGCCCGTGGCGGGCGGCGATGGAGGCGCGAAACGCGTCCGCCAAGGTGTAGCGCTGCACATCCTCGTGGGTAAGCTCCGCCAACACGGCATCGCGTATTTGAGTAATGCTCAACCCCACGAGCCGCCCATCATTTTGGAGCCGCAGGACGACGCCGTCGACGGCGATTTTTTGCGATGTAATTAAGTTATTGAGCGCAGCTTTTTGCGGGTGATTGACCACCAGACGGGCGGCGGCATCCCATTGGTCGGGATGGAGTTTGACGGGGAGCGTGATGTAAGCACGCTGGCGGCGATGCGTCAGGGCGATGCGCAGCGGGGCGGCATCCTTTGCGCTGCGCGTGTCGAGATAGTAGTTTGTTGTTATCATGATACGTTATTTTTGCTTGCACACCATTTGCACACACATTGGCCAACGATGGCGCAAAATGGCGCAAAATGGCGCAAATATTTTGAGATTTGGGGATACATTTTGAGATATATACGGGTAGTTATAGGTAGATGCAAAAAAGAGCAAGCCGCCATAAATCCATGATTTACAGCGGCTTACTTGCTTGCTTTTGCTTAGTCGGGGTGACTTGACTCGAACAAGCGACCTCACGCCCCCCAGACGTTTAGGGGTATGGGGTAAGCCGCTGACAGCGTGTGAGTTACTTAGGGGCTTGCAGGGGCTTGCACACCTGTTGCACGCGCAGAGCCGCGCAGGACGTCCAACTGCTGCTCTAACATTGTAATATATTTTTGTTGTGTGGCCACTAATTGCTCGAGTGTGGCCACGCGCTCTGCGTCGCCAGTTGTGATGGTGAGCGTGCCGTCCACTGCCGTATTGTTGTGGTGGCCGGTGACGGATACGTTAGACGCTGCCGAGTTGTTGGTGCTGTCATCACCACCAAGGATGAGCCAGCGGGCATCCACATTAGTGTTGGAGAGTATCGCCGCCACCATATCGATGCTCGGTTTGCTCCGCCTCGTGGTGCCTAAGTAGGTGGACATGATTTGCGGTTTATATCCTATCGCTTTGGCAAAGGCCGATTTATTACCGCCGAAACTTTGGGCAATTATGGCCTCGATTCTGTCGTTAATTGTCTGCATTTTGGGGTGTATTTGTTAATAATTATTAATTGCTTAAAAGTTTTTAAGCAAATATTTGGTGGATATTATGCAAATGCTTAACTTTGCATCGAAATCAATAATGAAATCAATACTGAAATCAATAATAAATTTAAAGCAACTGCAAAGGTATGCAAAAATCGACAAATATCCAAATATCTCCGGCACAAGATGCAAAACGCCGAAGGAACGCACTCATCGAGAGCACATACCTCGGCCTTTTATCTCGCGGCATGCTCAAAACTGCCGCTGTCAACGAGACCGCCCGAAGTGTGGGCGTGAGCGCATCAACGGTTTACTCGGTTATTAACTCACATGCTAATAACTGACGGCCATGGAAACGACTCGCAAGCGCTACGGCATCAACCCCGAGCCGCCGGAACTCAACCCCACAGGACGCTACACCGCCACAGACGCGGCAAACATCCTCGGACTATCAAGGCGGACGGTTACCAGAGCCATCGCGGCGGGCAACCTCCGAGCCATCAATCCGATGGATACCCGCAAGCGGTTTTTAGGCCGCGAATTGCGCCGCTATTGGGATAGCGTCACCCGCTAAGACTCGCCACGGCGAGCACTGCAAACAGAGCACATTGACATCGTGGAGCGCACGTAAAAACGCAGAGGGACTGCGCGAGTAACGTTGATGAGGACTGGTAAACCTCACCGAGCGGGCAAAAGGCTCCCCGCGCGTGTTGTGGCCAAGTAACTAACCATAGCAACTGACGGAGCGCAGCAGCGCAACGCTGACACTCCGACAACATACAGCCCCCGGCCGCCTTGGGCGGCTCAGGAACACATCGGCACCTCCGGGGGCACAACATCAACCCTAACAATAACCCCTAAAAAATCCAACGAAAATGAAAAAAAGATACTCGATGAAAGCCATCGCCAAGACCGCTGCTCTTCTGGTCAAACTCCACACTCCGTTCGTTTGCGCCTACGGCGTTCAATGCGGCAAATTACGGCTCTTCTTCCTCGCCGACGAAGACGATTTAAAAGCAATCGAAGCCGCCACCCGCTTCTCCATCTGCGAAGAAGACGAAGACCTCAGCTGGGATTTTAACGGCTGGAACATCCTGCTTTAATCAACGCAATCATCAACAACCAAAAAAAACGAACGAAATGAAAACTTACACCACCGTAATCACCACCGACTACGTCGGCACACCCACCGAAACCCACAAACTCGGCCAACGCACCGTAAAATCTCCCTACGACCTCGCCCGCCTCAAAAACGACGTTTGGGCTATCATGCGCTCCCTTGCTATCTTCAAGGGCTGGCGATGCGATAACGAGGGCACCATGTACATCGCCTACCCCCGCGACCCGGACGACAACAGCTGCGTGATTGCCAAAATCTACGACGACGAGACCGGCGAGGCAATTGACATGGACTAACGCGTAAAAGTAGCATCGACATAGATATATAGATAGAGTATGACGCTCATTGTGAGATTCACCTCTCCGCCAGCTCGTGAGAGTGGGCGGGGAACACGGAGACGGACAGCCGCGGAAATGGCTCGCGGCAGGTATTGCAACACTGCTCTCGTGCAGTGCATCAGACCGTAGGAATGGCTTGCGGGGTCGCGCCCGCCGTCTCCACTATCAACCCCTCAAACACTTACAGCTATGACAAAATCCAACATTTTGGCCGTGGCCTTTGCCCTCGGCATCATCCTCTGCTCTCTCGGCATCATCGGCCTGTTATGCGGTATCAGCCGTGCGGCCAACATCATAAGCGCACTCCTCGCCGCCACCGGCATGCTGCTGGCCTTCGGCACCGAAGCGCTCAACCCCAGACGCCCGCGGTAAGATACCGTGAGCGGGCTTTTTTACCATATTTGTTTAATTGTTATTTCGTCCGCCGAACTCATACCGTGAGGCTGCATTCGGCGGGGGCTGTTCATTCATTTTTCTCGGGGCGGCATACAGCGCGCCGCCCCAACACGCGGAGTAAGCCTCGCATACAAGGATGGGCGCGAGTTTGCTTCTTTTCTTTGAGTAGTTATCTTTTTGGAGAAATTTTCATGGATTATTAGGTTAAATAGGGATGTTCTTCGCCCAGGGCGGTTCGATTCCGCCCCTCCGCACGTTCTTTCATATTATTTATGTTTTTTGAGATTTTCATGTATATTTCGTAATTTCTACCCCACTCACTCGCGAGAGCCGGCGGGGAACACGGCGCGATGGTCGCGCCCACAGCTTTGCCAACGCAATTCCTAAGACACGGCTCAAGCGTGAGCCACAGCGCCGTGAGGCGCGTCCGCCATTTAGTGCACTATATGCTAATCATGACACAAAACATTGGTAATTACTTTTTGCAAAGCTGCGGGCGGTCGGTTCGATTCCGACTGCGCCACAATTACACAACAAACCCAAAATCCAAAATATTATGATAATTGACAACCTAAGCAACGAGGACTACCATCGCGGCGAGGACTACCGCCGCTACATCTCCTCGACGCAACTCAAGCACTACGCCGTCTCGCCCGCATACGCACGGCGCAAGATGGCCGAGCCTGACGAGCAGACACCCTCGCAGGTCTTTGGCTCGTTAGTGCATGCAGCGATGGAGCACATCGCCCGCCACGGCTCCCTCGATGACTTTGCCGACCGTGTGGCCGTGTTTTGCGCCCCTATCAACGCCAAGACGGGCGCCGCGTATACTCCCGCCTCAAAGGCTTACACTGACGCATACGGCGCTTTTTTGGCCACCAACGCCGGCAAGATAATCGCCTCAACCGACGACCTGTGCGCCGCGCTCAACATCGCCGGCAACATCTCCGCAGGGCATAGCGACACCGCCAAACAAGCCCGCTACGCGTTGAGCACCGGCCGCCCTGAGGTGAGCATCCTGCTCGACGTCGACGGTGTGGGCTTTAAGGTGCGCCCCGACCTGCTCTGCGATGGCATGATATTGGACTACAAGACCACCGCAAGCCTCTCGCTCTCCGAGATAGACGGCGCCATCCGCCGCTATCACTACGACATCAGCGCCGCAATGTACCAGTGGGCAGTCCACGAGGAGACCGGCAAGTGGTGCAGCTTTTATTGGCTGTTTTTGGCCAAAGAGCCGCCCTTTGACGCCGTTATGGTCAAGGCCGATTATTTTGCATACCTCTACGACCCCGTAAGTGATGACGTGCTCAAAGGCCCCGGCGCCGTAGCGTTTGAGGCTTTGCGACAACTGCACATCGACTGCACCAAGGCCAACAAATGGCCTGGCGCAGAAACCTACATCCCCCGCGCCGCTGACGGTGCCCGCATCATTGATGCGCAGCCGCCTATGTGGTACGTGACACAGATAGACAACAAGTATAACCACATCGCAAATATCGGAGATGACACAGCAGACCTTTGACACGGCGCACGCGCTCAACAGCCTGCGCCGCATCGGCTCACACCTCGACGAGTGTCTACTCATCTGCGGCAGAGTGCAAAGTCAGCTCCCCGACAAGGACACGAGTTGCGCAGCGTATGACCTCTACGGCAGCTTAGAGCGACTTTGGCGGGCGTTAGATAACGTCAACCGCCAATTACAGTGGACGATGGACGAGGTATATAACATCGGAGACGACAACCTCATAATTTTGTAACAATATGGCAGACACACCTACAGCCGCCACGGTAGACACACCAGCGGCTCAACCACAGCAGACAGCAGCGCCCGCCCAAGTGCCAGCGCCGCCCAAAAAGTACACACCCGAGCTTTGCGCCGATACCATACGCAAGCTCCCCGCCCCTTTGGCCAAACTCCAAACGGCCTTTGCGCGTCCTTTTGACGCATTCCGCAAGGCGTTTGCAGACCCCGCCACTGCCGACCGCATTATGGCCAAAGAGATAGACTTTGCCGCTCAGGCGATGATGGCCAACCCCTACCTCATCGAGTGCGCAGCGCAGCACCCTGACGACCTCGTCAACGCCCTCAAAAACGTGGCGCTCACCGGCTCCACACTCAACCCCGTGCTCAAACAGGGCTACCTCGTGCCGTTTAAGGGCAAAATCTCATTTATGCCGAGCTACATGGGCTTAGTTGACGTGCTCAACCGCTCCGGCTTGGTGCGCAAGATTGAGGCACACCCTGTATTTGACGGCGACGAGTTTAGCGTCACCTTTGGCACCGCAGAGCAGCTAATCCACAAACCCAACCCGTGGGGCACACGCGACAAAGACCACCTCAAGGGCTGCTACTACTACATGGAGCTTGCCGACGGCACAACAATGTGGGATACCATGAACGTCGCAGAGATTGAGGACATACGCAAGCGCTCGCCCTCCGTGACCAAAGGCAAGGCCTCGCCGTGGGATACCGACTACATCGAGATGGCCAAAAAGACGCTCATCCGCCGTGCGTTTAAGGCCGTACCAAAGACCGGCCTCAGCGACGACAAACTCAAGACCATAACAGCCGCCGTAGACTACGACGAGCAAGTGGAGCGCGAGTGGATACGCCGCAAAGACGCCGAAAACGCTCAAAAACGCGGCTTTTACGGCGATGCGACCATTCAGGCGGATAGCTCCCCGTTTGTGGACGTTGAGCCGATTGTAGATTGATTTTAACAAATCCGAGTGACGATGGCAAAAATTAAGTACATCAACCTCATAAACGATTTTTGGGCGGCTGACGCCGTGCGGCACTTTGACCCCGTCGCCACTCGGATTTATTTCGAGGCGTTGGCGAGGCTTAATGCCAACCGCTGGGAGCCGGTGGCGATACCGATGCGATACTGGCAGCGCACACTATACGACAAGCCAAAGCGTATTTATGACGCTCTCGCCGAATTGAAAGCCGCCGACCTGCTCCGTGTGGTCACTCAAAGAGCCAAAGCAACATGGTACAGCGTGCCCGCCATGGAGCGAGAAACCGCCGAAAGCGTGCAGGAAATAATCCTACACAGCGTAGGAAATAATCCTACAGTAGAAACAGCAGTGGGGGATAATATCCTACACAGCGTAGGAAATAATCCTACAGTTACACCTTTTAATATTATTAAAGATATAGATATTAATAATAACAATAATGCGCACACGAGCGAAGAAAATTTAATCGAGGAATTCAGGGCGACAGAGTACGACACCGCCCGCATGGCTATCGCCGAAGCCGTCGGAATCCCACCACAGGACATCCCGCGATACTTTGAGGACTTTTGCCAACACTGCCGCGCCCTGGGCTGCAACCATGCCGACATCAACGGCCTCCGCGCTCACTTTTACAATTGGTTAAAATTACACATAAATGGACAAAATCAGCGACCTTCTGCCGCTGGCTATGCAACAAGCCAGCCAGCCGGCACAAAGCAACCTGCCCGCACCGTCGAGGGCGTCATCGCCGCACTCGCCGCTAAATCCGAAAGCAGTAGCTTTAGCACGCACTGACACCGCGGAGCACTACCTCGGCCTATGGACGGAGCAACACATGGCTGCAATATGCAAAGACAAGCTGCTTATTCACGGCGGCGGCAAAGACTGCCCTACGCTCGGCGTCATCAAATTGGCCTACGGCATCGACAACCTACGCCTATGGCTCGCCGCGCGTATTTGGCACACGCTCAACTTTTTGGGCGACACCAAATGCACATCCGACCAAATCGCAGACGTGGCCGAGATGCTCGCCGACGAGTACGGCCACTGGAGCATCGGCGAGGTGCTCGACTGGCTCCACCGTATCAAGGCCGGGCAATACACGTACTACTCCACCGGCAACATCCAACAGCTTATGGTGTTTGCCCGCCACTACCAGACGCAAACCCGCTACGAGATGCGCCAAAAATACTACGACATGGGCGCCGCAGACTACGACGCTGTCGGCACCGCCATCATGCAAAGATACTCACAATAGTTTTAACAACCAAAAAATCAAAAATCATGGATAAAAAAATTACTGATGTCAAGGCGCGGATGCTAACAGGTAGCTGGCGCTGTGGCAAAATCTCATACAAGGATGGGCGCGCGCTGCTCACTTACACCATAGCCGACAGTCGCGGCTACGAGGTGCCGGAGACTATTGAGGTAGACCCCGAAAGTGTGTGTCTGCAATCGCCATACACTGATGCGGAGGGCTCGCGCCTATACGAGCACGACATCATCAAATGTGGCGCAGACTTGATAGGTGAGTTGCTCTACTCGCGTCTTAAAGATACGTGGCTTATTGCTTTTGGTGCTCTTGCTATGGGCGCAGACAGCGGTATAGACATGGATAAGGTTGTGTACAGTGGCAACGTGTTTACACGCCCCGAAGACCTCGAATAAACTAACAAAAGTGTGGCCGTGATTGTCAACACAAGCACAGCCACGCTACTGCAAGATAAAAATTGTACCAAGTAATTGTACCAAGTAAATGTACCAAGATGAGCAAGACGCGCAAACGTTGGTATAAACGACAACACTGACAAACCATGAGACAATACCCCCAACACTGCGACTGCATAGTCTGCGGTTACTATCGTGCCCTCTATGCGTTTATGCGGGCAGACGCAAAGCCCGTGTATCACTGCGACAACTGCGGCTCAACGTTTGTGTTGACCGCGCCCAAACCTACCGTAATACCCAAAACAACCACTCAAAAATGACACCGAAGACAATCAACATTAGCTACACCGCAGAGGACGGCTCCACGCACAGCCGCGAGTACACCGACCTCGCCCAAGTTTGGCATCCGGCAAGCGAGCAGCCGCAAGGCGATGAATGGGAGGTGCTTTGTGAAGCAGATGGTTGCTATTTAACAACTGACCCGTTGACTTTGGCATGGAAAGTTGGCCAATCTTGGGAAAAGTATGTAAGAGTTAATAGCGTAAAACGATGGTTATACATCTCTGACCTATTGCCGAAAGGCAATGTACCAAGTAATGTACCAAGTAAATGACCATCAACTTTCTCAAAAAGATTATTTGCTTCATCAAAGGCCACGATGTGTATAGGCTCAACTACAAAAATAGATGGCATACCACTTTGAATAGGTTTCAATCCACGCGCCCGCGTGGGGCGCGACTCGCCCGAAGCGCTGCGGCAAATCCTGCCTAATCGAATATTGTCAATATATCTGCGAATTGGTCAAAGTTACAGCAGTTATGATGGATATATGCAACAAGATACTGAATCTTAAAGTCCGTGTGCTACCTACCAAACAACGTTTCGAAAAAATCGAATAGTTGAAAACTCCCGCGCCCAACTCTTAAGAAAAATGGAACTCACTGAAACATTAGAAACCTACCTAAGCCGAGCCTCCAAGCCGATGCGTTACCGCATTGAACGCTCGCTTGAAGTTATCCGCAAGGCTGAAAAACTCGCTATGATGTATAGCGAAGATGGCTTTTGGGTGGGATTTAGCGGTGGCAAGGATAGTCAAGCGTTGCTCCACCTTGTGCAACTTGCAGGAGTTAAGTATAAGGCTTTCTTCTCGCCCACAAGCGTAGACCCTCCCGAGGTGATAAAGTTTATCCGCCAAAACTACCCCGAAGTTACTTTTCTTAAAATCAAGCGTTCAATCTACGATGTCTTCCGCGAAAAGAAAGTGTTACCATCAATGCGTATGCGTTGGTGTTGTGCCGAGTTTAAGGAACACGCAGGCGAGGGTCGAGTAACACTTGTCGGAGTGCGCAAGGCTGAAAGCGCAAAACGCGCCAAGAGAAAGGTAATCGAAGTTACCGACCATAAATTCAGCGGCGACTTTGAGCAGTTTGAGCAATGGAGCGAGCAACGCAAGGCCAAGAAATTAAAGAAACTCCAAAAAGACACTCAATTCGACCAATTCTCTGAGCATAAAGAGCAAATGGTGACGTGTGTTGGTGGAAAAGACAAGATTGTGATTTCGCCGATACTTGAATGGAGCGACCGCGATGTATGGGAGTTTCTCAACGATGTTCTGCGCGTGCCGCACTGTTGCCTGTATGATGAGGGGCAACACCGCATAGGTTGTATTATATGCCCTATGAGCACTACCCGAAACCAAATAGCCCAAGCAAAGCGATGGCCGCACGTTAAAGAAAAGTGGATTAAGGCCATTATGCAAGTGCGCCAAGACTGCAAAAATGGGGGGGGTACTCAACGGTTTACCCGAAAGAACACAGCATTTTACACAACTATCTTGGACGGTTGGACCAAGACTTGTGTTGGGGGGGTAAAAGTGAAGCAGAGATTGAGCGCGAAATCGCGGAGAACATATTTGACTGGTGGATAAGTAAAAAATCTTACAAACAATGGTATTTCGATAAGTTTGAAAACCGAAGCCTATTCGAAGAATATGGAGAAGATAATCAAGAAGTATAGTCAAGCGCAGGCTTGGCACGACCCCAAAAGGTGGAAGCCGCAAGACAAGCCGTTTGCGGTAATAATTAACGAAGGGAACAACCAATATTCATTCGCTATCGCCACCGACCTTGTCAAGAGTGAAATGACCAAACGCTCATAATGTGGACACCTCATACCGCTAATGTGGACACCTCCACGGCTTATGTAGACACCTTAAGCGCTACATCTCCAAATAGTCGCGCAAATCGTTAAAAATACGCTAAAATGGATAAATCTTACTTAGGCATAGACCCCGGCAAGCACGGCGGCCTATGCGTACTCAACAGCAGCGGCGACATCGTCGCACTGCACAACATGCCACAAACCCCGACCGACCTCAAGCTGCTACTCGGCAACATCTCTGCGAGCCACTCTCCGCTCGTCTGCGCTATCGAGCGCGTAGGCGGTATGCCCGGCCAAGGCGGTGCGGCCATGTTTAGTTTTGGCTACAACTACGGCCAGCTCATCCAATGCCTGACGGATAGCAACATCGCACACACGGAGGTACTGCCCGCCAAGTGGCAGACTGCGATGGGCTGCCGCGGCCACAGCGGCGAGAGCAAGACCTCCCACAAAAACCGCATCAAGGACATGGCTAAACGCAAATTTCCAAATGTAAAAATCACGCTTGCAACCGCTGACGCGGTGATGATAGCGTGCTACGCACTCGCAAAGTTATGATGCCATACCACCCACCTATCACCACCTACACCCCCGAGCAAGAGCAGCGGATGCAGGCCGTTTGCACCATGGCCGTGCGGATGATGGCGCGGGGCTACGGATACACGCGCCCCACAAAGTACGAGCCAACGCCCGAGCCGCAACTCTCTGCCGGCGATTACATGACGCTCTCCGAGGTACGCGAGCGCTTTGGCTATGGCTTTGGCTGGCTCTTTGACCACGACATCCCCAACCGCGGCAAAGCGGGTGTCACGTACTACTCACGCAAGGCCGTGATTAACGAGCACGAGCGCCTGCGCGGCTTGCATACGCTCACGCGTTTAGAGTCCGTCATCGGCGCGACACAGTGTCACCTGCGGGCGCTGCGACAGGCCGGCCTCCTTACGCCGGTGTATGGCAAGGACATTTACGCCCGCTACGACCGCGATGCCGTGCTCGACATGGTGCGCCGCTACCCGCTCGAGCGCGTGCGAGATTTACAACGACTTAATCAACTCCCAACACCAAAAAAATGATACAGGACAATTACAACGACTTTGACCCCGTCGACGACTGCTGGCATAAGCCGACCAAAGACCTCCCCGAGACTGACGAGCCACTGCTGCTCGTCTACAGAGATTGCCACACGTATCGCGTAAGCGTATCGAGCCGCATTTGCAGCTACTACAAAGGCGGGGCGGCATACCCCAAAACAGACATGGAGTGGGCGGCGGCCAACTGCTACGACATCGACAACCGCTACATGTGTGACTGGTTAGACGTAGTGGCATGGGCGTATCTCGACGAGCTTATGCCCGCCAAAATCTCAAAGGAGGTGCGCCGTGACTACCGTTACATCTAAGACCGCCGGACTGCCGGCGCTGCCCGCTCTCAAGCCGATGGCCGCCGCCCGCGTTAACGCTGCTATACGTGGCAAGATAGTGGACGAGCAAATGGCTCGCATTGAGCGACTGCCGCTACAGATGCAAGCAAAAATCACCTACATCGCGCAATTTTTGGCCGAGATGGTTTGGGGATTAAGTGACAGCCTTTGCGACACGATGGCGAGCGCACGGCTCCCCGAGTACAAGGCCGTAACGCGGCGACTGCGAGAGCTACGGCGCGACTATGACGCGTTTATGCGCCGGAGCCTATCGGAGTCAGACGTGGCCAACTTATGCAAGCTGGTGATGGACTACGAGCTGGCATACGGCACACTGCTCAAGCAGCTGCGCTTTGCGCTGCGCTCACACTACCGCGACATGGTAGGCACCAACGCCTATTACATAGCGAGTGCGACCGAGGAGCTGCTCATAGTGCACCAAGCCGTGGCGGAGTACCTGCAAGCGGCCACAGCGGAGGCGAGCGCCGCCTGCCACTGTGACATCTCGCGAGTACTGCCCGACCCCTATTACTACATCGGCACAACACTGCATCGCTTAGGATTTCGGCGACTGCCGGATGCTCCTTTATACGTTGCTCAGTTTGTGGCAACATTTAACGCACTCCGGGCAAACATAATCGGATAATTTTTAGTAACTTTGCATAAGATGGCACGCATCCAAATCAATATCGACAGCAGCGAGTTAGACAAGCTCCAGCGCCGCGGGCGCCGTTATGGTTTCCGTAGTGCCGGAGCGCTGGCTCGCGCTCTCTGTCGGCTGTTCATCTACGCGACGGACGGCCACGAGGGCGACGACATGACTATCGAGGAGCAGTTCCGGGCGTTGAGCGATGCACAAGCGCCGCGTTACGGTGACGTGCCAGTGAGGCATAATAATCCAAGACAATGACGACAAACCAAGTATTTGACCGCCGGAGTTACTACCGCCACTTACTAAGTCGCAAACGCTGGCGCGAGCTACGGGCGCGTGTGTTAATGGCTGCCATGTATCGGTGCCAGGACTGCGGACGCGCTCAGGCCACGGAGGTACACCACATCCAGCCGGTGCAGCGTGCTAACAACATGCGCGAGATGGTGGCTCTATGCTACGACCCCGCTAACTTGGTGGCGCTCTGCCATGACTGTCACCAGCGCCGACACCTCGACAAGATGGACGCGGCGGAGCGGAGCAGGCAAACGGACGCGCTCATCGAGGCCAAGACGAGAGCGCTATTTGATAAATAGGGGGGGTGTTTTTTTAGACACCCCCTCCCCCGGCAAAACCAAACCACCCAACCAATTTACGCGCACGAGCGATTTGGCGGGCGGTGGGGCAAAAAAGAGATTTACACACAACCGCAAAAATGGATAGTACAAAATGCGATTTTATACAGGCACTCGAGCAAGCCCGCGGCATAGTCAAAGACGCATGCGCCACGGTAGGCATAAGCCGCAAAACATACTACAACTGGAGAGATAGCGACCCCGAGTTTAAGGCCGCAGCCGACATGGTTAAGGAGGACGTGCTCGACTATGTGGAGAGCAAGCTGCTCGACAAAGTGGAGGCTGGCGACAATACCTCGATTATTTTTTACCTCAAGTGTCAAGGCCAACGCCGCGGATGGATAGACAAGCCGCAGCCGGCTCCCGCTCCCGTACCGCCGGCACCTGTCGAAGCTCTCGAAGCGACCGGCAAGGCATGGCGGCGCAAAGTCAAAGTTAAAAAAGACTGGATTGTTAAGCTGCTCAAGCAACGCGGCAAATACACCGCAGAGCTAACGGCGCAAGTGACTATCGCGGCGCAGTTGTTAGTGCGCGTTGAAGAGATAAGCGAGGAGATGATGGCCGCAGGGAGCAAGGCTGTAACGATAGAGTACAGCCGCGAGGGCAACGAGCGGGCAATAGTATCGCCCGCCGAAAAGCTATTTTTGGACTACACAAAGCAGGCACAATTGGCGCTCCGTGCGCTCGGCATGAACACCGACGCCAAGGACGGCGGCGGGGATGACAGCGCGGCCAGCTTTGGGGAGTTTGTACGACAATTTAAGGACGACTAATGACTGACGAGCAGAGAGAGCGACAGCGAGCGCTCAAGCGCGAGACCGCAGCGCGGCTCGCAGATATATGGACATCGCCACCGCAGGAGTTAGAGCGCGTACTCGACACAGATACGCGGCTCGCTGACTATTGCGGCGGTGTGGTAGAGCATCCTGACGAGCACAATCTCTACGAGCTTCTCGGCGTGCTCCGTTTTTTTGACTTTGCCGGACGCTATCGATGGGATGGCAAGGCCGTGCGCAAGTTCGCAAAGTTTTACGAGAGCTTAAAATTTAACGGTATCAACGGGCGGCAACGCTACACCCTTACACCCGTGCAGTATTACCAATTTGCCAACATTTTCGGCTGGCGCGACGTGGATGGGCGGAGGCTGACGCGCTCTGTGTACATTTTTGTGCCGCGTAAGTTTAGCAAGACCACGAGTGCGGCGGCCTTAGCGGTGTACGACATGTTATTTGGCGACAGCAACGCGCAGGCGTATGTGGCCGCCAACAGCTACCAACAGGCAAAAATATGCTTTGACGAGATACGCGCCATAATGATGGGCATAGACCCCAGCGGGCGCGTGTTCCGCGTCAACCGCGAGCAGATAAGTTACAACCTTGCAGGGCACTCGGCGTTTATTCGGTGCCTAAGCGGCAACGCCAAGACGCAGGACGGCCTCAACGCGTCGTTAGTAATCATGGACGAGTACGCCCAGGCACGCGACACAGCGACCAAGAGCGGCGCCGACCTTAAAAACACGCTGACATCCTCGATGGGTGCGCGGCGCGAGCCGCTTACGGTGGTAATTACAACCGCCTCTGACGTGCTCGACGGCGCATTTGCCAAAGAGTTAGACGGTGCCAAGGCAGTGCTCCGTGGAGAGCTAATAAACGATAGTTTATTTGCATCGCTATTTATGCCCGACGTAGATGACCGAGAGGACAACCCCGCGACATGGCGCAAGGTGCAGCCACACTTGGGCATCACGGTTCAGCCGGATTTTTACCGGCACGAGTGGGAGCAAGCGCAGCTCTCCGCCGATAACATGATGGTGTACCGCACAAAGCTGCTCAATATCTTTGCCCAGAGCGAGCGTGAGCGGTGGATTGACGACAAGCTAATCGCCAAAATAAGTCAGCCGCTCGACGTGGACGACTTTGGCGGGCTTGCGGCCTATCTCGCTATCGATTTGAGCCGGTGTGACGACCTGACGGCAGTAACTACGGCTATACTCGACCGCGATCACGGGCGGTTGTACTACATCAACGACTATTTCTTTCCCCGCGGGGCGCTTTCAGGGCATCCTGACCGTGCGCTGTTTGCAGAGTGGGGCGAGCGCGGGGCGATACACCTCACCGATGGCGACATCATAGACTACCGCGACATCGTGGAGCACATCAACCGCACGGCGCAAGTCATGCCGGTGCACGGCATCGCCTACGATGCGTGGGGGAGCGTAGACTTGGGCAACTATCTGCGGACGCAGGGGATGGGCGACATCCTTTTTGCGGTGCCTCAAAGTTACGGTTACTTTACCGCTCCACTGCGCAGCTTTGAGCGATGGGCAAAGGAGGGGCGCGTAGTGTTGGCAGATAACCCCATAACTCGGTGGTGCTTTGGCAACTGTGTGCTCGACACCGACAGCCAAGGCCAACAAAAGCCGTATAAGGCGGCGCATAACCTCAAAATTGACGGAGTAATAACGATATTAATGGCTACGCGCCAAATACTTTACATCAACACATAACGACATGGCAAGGAGATACGGCTTACCTTATCAAGGGAGCAAAAACGCGATAGCAAAGTGGATAATCGACCAACTGCCCGCGGCAGAGCACTTTTACGACCTTTTCGCGGGCGGGTGTGCAGTGACACACGCG
Organism: Bacteroidales bacterium; assembly: GCA_004552725.1. Taxonomy (GTDB): domain Bacteria; phylum Bacteroidota; class Bacteroidia; order Bacteroidales; family Muribaculaceae; genus CAG-873. The sequence continues at coordinate 20,920 of SFNM01000010.1, forward strand.
GCGATAGAGAGCGGCAAATACAAGTATGTGCACGCCAACGACATACAGGGCAAGTATCCGCAATTTTTTTTGAGCTGCATCGAGGGCAAGATGGCCAACGAGCGGCGAGTGATAGACCGCTCGGAGTTTATGTTGCTCAAAGACGCTGACCCTTATATCGCATTGTGCTGGAGCTTTGGCAACAGCCGCGACACTTACCTATGGGCGCGGGAGATAGAGGGCGCAAAATTAGCCGCGTGCCGCATGATAATGGCCGACACGTGGCAAGAGCGCCGCAAGTACTATATGCAATTTATCGCCGAGCTACGCGCAGGGCGAGCCGAGTACGAGCGGCGCAAGGCGATGCGTGATGACGTGCTCGACAAAATCGGCAACATCAAGGAGTATCTGCGGGGCGAGCTTTTGGCGGCTTTGCGCTCATCAGGCAAGACGCAGGCAGAGGTGCAGCGTTACCTCGGTAACCAAATGGCCGGTCACTACTTTGGCCGCAGTCAGTGGGAGTTCCCGACCGAGGACAGCTACAACAAAATGCGGGAGATTTTGCCCGACCTCAAACCCTACAACACCTACGGCCAAGCGCTACAGACTCTCGAGGAGTTTAATAGTTTGCAGAGTTTAGCGCACTTGGAGAGTTTAGCGCACTTGGAGAGTTTAGCGCACTTGCAGAGTTTAGCGCACTTGGAGAGTTTAGCGCACTTGGAGAGTTTAGCGCAATACCCGCGGCCTATCGTCACCGCGTGCAGCTACAGCGACATCGACATCGCCGCCGACAGCGTAGTGTACTGCGACCCGCCCTACATCGGCATAAGGGGCTACGGCGTAGAGTTTGACCACGCGGCATTTTATCAGTGGTTACGCGCTACCGAGCGCCCTGTCTACGTGAGTGAGTACTCCATGCCGCCCGACTTTGTGAGCATCGCCGACACGGCAAAGACTGCGCTGCTATGCTCAATTAAAGGCCGCGAGCGCAAAAAAGTAACCGAGCGACTATATGTGCACGAGCGGTTCGCCGATAAATGCTTGCGCCGGCAGTCGCAACAACTAAAATTATTATGAGTGTTTCATTGGTAGTTTTGATTTAGGTTTAAGTTTGGTTTTTAGGTTTAGTTAAGGATGGCGCTGCCCGCGAGGGTGGCGCTTTCTTTTTGCCCTGCCACTCAAATGTTAAAATTTATAAAATATCGGCCAAATACTACCCATTTGCGTCGGTTTTGTCGGGATTATAGTATGACAAACTTTTTAACACGTATATTCCGAGCAAAGGACGGTGCGCCGGCAAAGTTGCCGACCGTCACCGCAGCGCCAAACACAGACGGTTACGGCGTGCTCTCTGTCATCCGACCGGGTGCGCAGGCCGCCGTAGTGCGCTGCATCCAGCTCATCAGCGACACAGTGGCTGCAATGCCGCTGCTCCATCAACGCCTCAACGGCAAAATTTTTGCGCCCGTAGGCAACAGCGAGTTGTCGGTGCTGCTCAACATCGAGCCAAACTCCACCGCTACCGCCGTGGACTTTTGGCGGGCAGTGATGGCGGCAATGCTGAGCGACGGTGTGGCCTACATCTATCCGCAGTGGGCTGACGGCAAGTTGCAAAGCCTTACTCACGTGCTCAAGAGCGAGGTGACGTACACCCCGGAGGCGCGTAGCTACAAAATCGACAGCACCTACAACGACATCGACGCCACCGTAAGCGAGCGCGGCATAATCGTGCTCCGCTATGCGCCAAAATTGGACGCCTCAAAAGGCCTCAAAGGCCGCGAGATTGACTCCGCCAAGGGCGTGATTAAGTTGGCACAGTCCGCCGAGCAAGAGACGCAAAAACGCGTCGACAATGGCGGGGCGCAGCGCTTAATTGTCAACGTCGGTACCGGCACACAAAGCGGCATTTACAGCCCAAAAGAGGGCGAGTTGGACGACTACGCCATGCGGCTGCACGAGCTAATCCGTGGCGGCACCACGTGCGTAGCAGGACGCGCGGGCGTAAGCATTACCCCCGTCGGCTCATCGTCGGCAGACCTCCAACTGCAAGCCGTGCGCGAGTTTGCCGTGCGCGACATCTGCCGCTTTTTCGGCGTGCCGCCCACGTTTGTCTACAGCGACGTCGCGAGCAACTACAAAAGCACCGAGATGGCCTATGTTGATTTTTACGCATCAACCATTAATCCGTTACTGCGGAGCATTGAGGCTGAGTTGAGCCGCAAGCTCATCCCGCGGAGTATGTGGGGCGTGCAGCGCATCCAATACGACCGCTCGGCGCGTATGACAGCCGACCTCGACACGCAGGCCAAGTATTTTGCCCAAATGCTCGCAAACGGTGCGCTCACCCCCAACGAGATACGCGCCAAGTTAGGGCTGGCTCCGTGTGATGGCGGCGACATGCTCCAAATATCCGCAAATTTAAAACCCATTAACGACTATGGACCAAAATAGAAAAAAAATGATTAAACGCGACCTCTACAGCGCGGGAGTAATTACCCGTGAGGGCGGTGAGGATAGCCGCCGCATCCGTGGCTACGCGCTGGTGTTTGACACCCCGAGCGTGCCGTTTGTGGACTGCGAGGACTGGTACATGGACGAGACTATCGCCCGCGATGCTATCAGCGCCGAGACACTGGCGGCCTCCGATATTGTGCTCACTATGTTTCACGATGACCACCTGCTGCTCGCCCGCTCTAACAAAGGCACCGGCGGCCTTGAGTACGGCATCGACGACCACGGCGTATGGTTTGAGGCCGAAATGCCCGACACTGTCGACGGCGACAAGGCGCTCGAATTAGTTAACCGCGGCATCCTCTCCGGCTGCTCCTTTGCCGCCGGTATCGACCCCGCCAAGGTAGACTGCGAGAGCACCACCAAAGACGGCAAGACCGTTGACCACTACACCATCCGCGAGATAGCGCAAGTGTACGACTTTACTCTCACCCACTGCCCCCGCTATGATACCACCGAGGTATCACTGCGCGACCTCTACCAACGTGCCCCCATCAAGGCCGAACAGCCAGCAGAAACGCCGGAAGCAGAGCCGGAACACGCCCCCGACGCTGACGCTGAACTCGCCGCAGCCATGCGTGACGAACAAAAATCAGAAATTATTAACAATAAGCCCCAAGACAAAATGGAAGACAAGAAAACTCTTACCCAAATGGTGCGTGAGTTTGTAGACCACGGCACCCGCGGCACCATCGACATCCGCCGCAACGCAAGCGCAAACGCCATTAAAGTGCCCGCCGTTGAGGGCGCAGGCCTCGTGCCAGAGAAGCACCAAGGTGTAATTTACGCGCTCACCGAAGGCGTTATCTACGACAAACTCGGCATCCCCCTCAGCTACTCCAACTCCGGCATCTTTACTTGGACTACCGCCGGCGTGGCCAGCGTATCAATCACCGGCGAGGGTGTGGACGTAGTGCCTCAAACCCTCGCCCTCTCCAAAATCGCCGCCAAGCCCGAGCGCGTGGCCGCCGCTGTGGAAGTATCCCGCGAAGCCATCTATCAGAGCGAAACCGCCATCGAGGACATCGTCAACCGCCAGCTCAACGCCGCCGTGCGTGACTTTGTTAACAAGGTGATGCTCTCCACCACCAAGGTAGCAGGCGCCGCCACCCTTGCCGGCCCTCTGGTCTCCGCTCCTGTGGTTAACATCCCCAAGGCTTACACCTACAAAGACCTGGTAGCCCTCAAAGCCAAGCCCGCCAAGGCCGGTCTCGGTATCAACGCCACCACCGCCTTTGTGGTATCTCACGACCTTTACGCAACCCTCGAGTCCACTCCCCGCGACGCCGGCTCCGGCCTCATGATTATCGAGGACGGCAAGCTCGCAGGTGTGCCCGTGTTTGCCTCTGACGCTATCGGCGCCAACGCCATCGCCTACGGTGACTGGAGTTGCCAAGCCGCAGGCTTCTTCGGTGACCTCTCGCTCATCGTAGACCCCTACACCGGCGCCAAGAGCAACACCGTAAACTTTGTGCTTAACTTTGGCTTCGCCACCGCAACCCTCCGCCAGGACGGCTTTGTGTTGGGCAAAATTGCCAACTCGTAAACTTTTCCCTAACGCTCCGGCGGCGCAAGCCGTCGGGGCATAATCCTCCGTACTATGCTATTACTTACACTACCCGACATCAAGCGCCACCTCCGCGTTGAGACCGACCAAGAGGACGAGCTGCTGACAGAGTACGGCGAAGCCGCCGAGCAGTTAGTGCTCGACTATCTCAACCGTGAGGTCTCCGACCTCGTGGACGAGTACCGCGGCATCCCGCGCCCCATCAAGCAGGCAGCCCTTATTTTGGTAGGTGATTTTTACGCGTATCGTGAGGCAGGCCGACCCGGCACCGTAAGCGCCGCCATCGAGGGTGTCGGTTATCTCCTAATCAGATACAAAAAGCTATGAGAGCAGGAGATATGACCGAGCGCATCGCGCTATATCGCCCCGTGATAACAGAGGGCGCAAGCGGCTCGCAGATTAAAACCTACGAAGCCACGGGCGTGTACTGGGCGCAGATATCCTCGCGGCGCGATTATCGTACCGACGAGGTGGGCGAGCACTTTGCGGATGCTACTGCAGTGTTTTTGGTGCGCAGCTCCGTTGAGGTGGACGAGTACTGGCAGCTAATCCACGAGGGTAAAAAATACGAGGTGCAGACCTGCCCGCTCAACAGGCGGTTAGGTATGCGCACGCTAAATTGTCAACGCGTCAATGAGTAACAGGGCAGACATAATGGAGCGCGACATCGAGCGCATACTCGCGGGTGTATCACCAGCCGAGATACGCAAGGCCTTACGCAGTGCAATGCGCTCCGAGGCTAATAAGATAGCCCGCGGCATCCGCAAGGCTTTGGCCAAGAGTATGCCATCGGCGTTGAGCAGCGACCTCGCAGAGGCCGTCGGCGTTAACAACCGCAGAGACGGCAGCCGCTTTAGAGTCTACGTCAAAGGCGGACGGCAAGGCGGCATCACTACCTCTCGCGGCGTGCGGCTCCCGCTGGCGTATTGGTGGGAGCATGGTTTTAGGAGCCGCCAAGGTATCCACGCCATCGACGCGGCCAACCAAGACCTCGCGGCAGTGGAGGCAAGCATAGAGCGCAAACTCCAAAACAAGGTTGACAAATTAATCGCAACAATATGAGCGGCATAAGCATCGGCACAAACATCCGCGCGGCCTTACTCGATAGTGAGGCAGTAACGGCCATCACCAGCGACGCGTACCCCGTGGCGCGTGACACCGCCCGCCTCCCTTACATCGTCTACACCCTTACCGGCTTAGACGAGAGCAAGTACAAGGAGGGGCATTACGACATCGTCACCGTAGATTTGGACTGTTACGGCGTGGACTATGACAGCGCCGTAGCCTTAGCAGAGGCAGCCCGCGACGCCGTCGAGGGCGCAGGCCATCACGGCATGCGGAGCTGCTACCTATCCAACATGCGCACCGGGGCGACCGGCGACGCGTATTATGTAACATTAACACTAACAATCAAAATTGCATAACTATGGCAACAAACTACAAAGTATTAGACGGCACTGACCTGCTGCTCTCCGTGGGCGGCAAGGCACTTGGTTACTCCACCTCGTGCAAAATCAGCACCAGCACCGAGACCGGCGAGCGCATCACCAAAGAGGCCGCCACCGCGCGCTGGAAAGAGGCCTATGTTAAGAGTTTTAGCGAGACTATCACCGCCGACGGCCTCGTGCTCACCAACAGCGACGCAGAAAAACCTACTTACAAGGAGCTCAAGGCACTCCAGCTCGCCGGCGAACCAGTCATCGCGGCGTACTACCAACGCTCCTCAGATGGCAGCTCAATCGGCTACAGCGGCAACTTTATCATCACCAAGTTAGACATTGACGGCACCGCAGGCGAGGACGCAAAATATAGCATCGAGTTGCAAAACTCCGGTGCTATCGTGGCCGGCCAGCCCTCTCAAACCCTCTCTGAGTAATGATAAACAAGAGCCTAAAATATCTCATCAAAGTTGGCGACAAAGTGCTCCCATGTTACACCACCATGGGAGCACAGCGCCGGCTCAAAGCGTTGACAGGCGTAGACCTGCTCAACGGCGATGCGCTCACAGGCGATGCCGTCTACGCTTACCTGTATTGTGCGGTAGCGGCAGCGTGCAACGCCGAGGGCGTGCCGTTTGAGTACGATATCGATACGTTTTTTGACGTGCTCGACCCCGACGAGGCGGCCAAGTTTTACACAGATATGGCCGAGCGAGCCAAAAAAAAAGTGGCGGCGCTCCAGTCTCAAGCGAGCAAGTAGTTGCAACGGCGCTGACGCTATGCGGCCTCACATTACAAGACTTTGACAGGCTGAGACCCGAGGAGTTTGAGGCGGTAGCGGAGGCGGCGGTGCAAGACCGCGAGCAGCAGATGCGCGGCGAGTGGGAGCGCATGAGGATAGCGGCAGCAATCAGTGTACAGCCCTACGCAAAGCATACAATCAGCCCCGCCGAGTTAGTGCCCCTGCCGTGGGATAAGGCCGATACCCCGCAAAACACGGCGCCGGAAGCATTAACAGACGAGGAAATTTATAGACGTTATAAACAAGCAGAGCAAGAGTTTTTGACGCATGGCAAGACAGGTAACATTTGAGATAACCGTTAGAGATAAGGCCACCGGTGAGCTAAAGACCATCGAGACCAAGGCCAAGACCGCTACGCAGGCATTTGCCAAGTTAAGCGACAACGCCAAGGCGGCGAGCGCAAAAATAGCAGCGAGCACTAAAAACGCCGCCGCCGCTACGTTAGTGTTTGACGGTCTGGCCAGTGCCGTGCAACAGCTCACGGCCATGTGCGCAGACCTCGCCGCCGCCTATGATGCCCAAATTATGGCCGAGGAAAAGCTCGCCACCATCATGCAGCAGCGCATGGCCGCGACCGCTGAGGACATCCAAGGCATTAAAGACCTATGCGCCGCACAGCAACAGCTCGGCGTCATCGGTGACGAGGTGCAGTTGGCCGGTGCTCAACAAGTGGCCACGTTTTTGCAGAGCAAAGATAGCCTCGCCACGTTAATACCCGCGATGAACAACCTGTTGGCGCAGCAAAAAGGGCTTAACGCGACACAGCAGGACGCCGTCAACATCGGCAACATGGTGGGCAAGGTGATGCAAGGGCAGACATCAGCGCTCACGCGTGCCGGCATTACGTTTACCGAGGCGCAAAAACGAGTGCTGCAATACGGCACCGAGGAGGAGCGTGCGGCCACACTCGCCCAAGTAATCACCGACAACGTCGGCAATATGAACGCACGGCTGGCGCAGACCGACAGCGGCAAAATGCAGCAATTGCGCAATACGCTCGGCGACATCAAAGAGCAGATAGGTGGCTTTGCCAAGAGCGCCCTGCCGTTTTTGACCATGAGTTCTCAGGCCACCGTGGCCGCCATGGGTATCGCCAAAGTTGTGACCGCCGTAAAGGCTCTAACCGTGGCGTTCCGTGCCCTTAATACCGTGACAAAAGCCAGTATTTTAGGCGCAGTCGTGGCCGTCGTGGCCTCGCTCGTCGGCTGGATGAGCAGCCTTAGTGACGAGACCGAGGAGGCGGCGGCGCAAACAAAGCGGCTCCAAGAGGAGCAAGACCGACTACGGCAACGCCAAGAGCGGATTTCGCAATTGACGCAGAGCCAAGTGGCCGAGTTTGAGCGTTACAAATCGCTGTTAGCCAACTTTAACGGCACACAGCAGGAGCAGGCACGGCTCGTGGCAGAGCTTAACAACAAGTACGGCGAGCAGTTTGGTGTATTTAAAACACTATCGGAGTGGTATCAAACCCTGACCAAAAACTCGGAGGCCTACTGCCGACAAATCGAGGCCGAGGCGCGTGTGCGATTAGTGTCGGAGGACATCGCCGACCTTACCGCACGACACCGACAAGTGATGCGCGGCCTTGATGCCGACCCCGCCTTAGCAAATGCGCCGGATTATTTTGACCCGACAAAGACCACGCGCCAAAAAGTTGAGGAGCTATATCAATATCAGCTCAAAAAGCTCCGCGACGAGATGGACGCGATATTTGCCGAGATGCCCAAACCCATGCTAACAACAGGCGCAGGCGGCGGAACAGGCGGCTCAACTCCCGCGCTGGCAATGCCCACGGAGTTTAAGACCCTGCAAGACTTTGACAACGCGCTCGCCTATCTCAACCAGCAACTGCTAACGGCCACCGCAGACCAAGTCAACGCCGTGCGCGCCAAAATCGAGCAAATACGCCGCATGCGTGAGCAGTTTGGCCAAGAGCTTGGCGAGATAGTCAAACTCACCAACAAGGCCGGCCTGCAACTCGGTAACGGCGCAATGCCTGACGGTCTGACAATCAACAACCCGTTGGCTCCGTCCGACTGGTCTTCTATCTATCAGCAAGTGCAAGAGTTGAGCAAGACGGACAATTTTGACCGACTCAAGCAGTCAATGACGGGCGTGGCACAGGCCATGAAAAACATTAGCGACATGTGCGCACAGGGCGGGAGCGCGTGGCTCCAGTACGGCGCCAATATCCTCTCGGCAGTTGCATCAGCTATCCCGGCAATTAACGCGCTATCGACCGCCGAGGGTATCGAGGCCTCTCAACGCGTGCCGTGGCCGCTTAACATCATCGCGCTCGGTGCATCCGTGGCCGCCATCGCCGCCGCCGTGGCCAACATCCCCAAATTTGCCGACGGCGGCCTCGTCTACGGCAAGACCACCGCAATCGTGGGCGAGTACGCGGGCGCAGGGAGCAACCCCGAGGTTATTGCACCGCTTAGCAAGCTGCGCAACATACTCGGCGACACAGGCACAGCCGCAGGCGGCAAAGTTGTGTTTGAAATCTCCGAGCGCACCCTCCGCGGCGTGCTCAACAAAAGTAATAACTACACAAGACGGACATAATGGCATACTATCAATTTACAGGTGGATTTTACAGCAGTGCGGGCGTACTTTGGGAGGTACGCATCGCGCGGCTCGGCATGACCACCGGCGACACATACACCGGCCTCGCGTTTAACGGCTCAACCCCTCTCGAGATAGAGCTGCACGACGCCGAAAAGTGGGAGCCGGTGCAACGCTCCGCCGCCACTCTGCACTTAGTTTGCCCCACCGACCGCCTATTTACCTGCCTATACACTGACGAGCCCGGTAGCGTGCGGCTCACCGTGACGCGTAACGGCTCCGTGTACTGGTGCGGTACTCTCGACCCCGAGCAATACGAGGAGCCATACGAGCGCGTCGACGGCTACGAGGTACTCCTTACCTTTGGCGACTTTGGCATGCTCGAGCGGCTACCGTATGACGGCGTAAAGTTTACATGGACAACAATGGCCGACATCGTCTCGGGCTGCATCTCCCGTGCCAAACTCAACGGCACGGCGGCCTACAGCATCTCCTCCAAATTTGCCAACGACGGGGCGACAGTCACTGCCGGCGCCGTCAAAGTGCGCACCGATAACTTTTGGGATGAGGACGGCGAGCCGGTCAGCTGGTTAGACGCGCTCACGGCAATCCTCCAACCGCTTGCGCTGCGCATCGTACAAATCGCTGGCAAGGTGTACGTGTACGACCTCAACGCGCTCTACCACACCGCCGCGAAGGCCATATATTGGCGCGGCGCATCCTCAACGTTATCCGTTGACAAAGTGTACAGCAAGATAACGGCCACACTATCGGCATACGGTGACAGCACCGTAATGGAGACCACCATCAGCCATGACGAGATAGATTACGCCGCCACACCCAAGAGCGCCATGGTATACGCCCCCGGGCGCTCCGGCTATCAAGGTTTTAAAGCCGAGTGGGGCGCGGCGAGCAACGCCGCCGGCATGGGGCTGACACCCTCGAGTGACACCCGCGCCGCATACTACCGACAGACGGCCATTTACAGCGGGAGCGATGACGGAGCCATCGCGGGCTTAATCAAGCTCAACGCAGACAAGACCGTGGCGCCGCAGTTTGGCTATCACTCCAACCCCCTCTACGTGGACGCAGACGGCAAGCAGCCCAACCTCACCAGCTTGCTACAATCGGGGCGCTATTGGCTCGGCAAAGTGGCGAGCGCTTACCGCCTTTGCGTCAAATTGGAGATACTTTTTGACGCTCGCTACAATCCGTGGGAGCAGGCCAACACCGACAACGAGGAGGGCAATTACAACGCGCAGAGCAAACGCTGGCTCATTTGCTACGTGCCCGTGGTAATCTATCTCGACGGCGTAGATGGTAAGCGTTATTATTACGATAACGGTCCCTTGCCATATACCACCACCATCCCCGAGGGCTACAGCGGTAGCTGGGTGGAGGGTCCGACCACCGCATGGTACTGGAGCTGGCTCACATATTACGACTGGACGGAGCGCGGCTCAAAATCGCCGTGCGCAGGATGGATGACCAACCGCCCCGGCATCGGCCTGACCAAAGCCGCGCTCCCCGACTGGTGGCAACAGCGCGGCGAGGGTGAGTTTATGCCCACCCCGCCCGTTGCCGGAGAGCTGCGCATAATAATCGGCGCAGGTATTGCCCCGCTCGACCTTGACGGCAAGATATGGGATGGGCGCAGCACATCCTACGCCGCCAAAGCCGTGCAAGGTATGCTCACCCCGCGCTGGCTGCTCTATCACTCCCTCTCCGTTGACGTGGTAGACGTTAACGGCATCCCCGTGGCCGCCGAGGACACCGAGTACAAACTCGACATCAAGCCCACGCTCAAAGAGCCGCTAAACATAGACCTCACATGCTGCACCGACGACAGCCAGCTCCCCACGGCGCGTGCGCTATTGTGGCGCGGTAACGGCGTAATGCCTGACATCACGCGCGGCATCATAGACGGCGCCGCAGTGGCCGCGCCAGCTGAAAAGTGGCTGCTCTGCACTACCGCATCGCAGTACAGCGGCGTAAAAAACCGCCTCACAGGCGATGCAGACATCCCGCTAAGTCATACCCCTTACACCGAGAGCAATCAGGCCGCAGGGGCTAAATTTATCCTCACGAGCTACGTGGTGCGCCCGCTCGATGATGCGGCGGAATGCACATACTTAGAGTTATCCCCCGAAACATACTCCCCCAAGATATGAGTGACGCAACGATAACAACGACAAAACGAGCCGCCAAACCGCGAGCCAAAGGCTACCGTACAGACGCGGCAGTGGCCACAGCTATCAAAGCAGGCGACAATCAGCTCCGCCAACTGCTTAGTCAGTCCGTGGGCGCCCTCTCTATAAGTATCAGTGACGGCTTACGCCGCACGGGTATCGACATAGAGAGCGGCACAATTACGGCCAACGCCGATAACTTTAGGGTGGTCAACTCCGACGGCAACATTACCGCCGAGGTGGACGCAAGCGGCACGCTCGCCGTCAACGCCTTAGTCTGCCGCGATGCTAACGGCATAGTGCGGCGCACAGCTAACGAGTTAGGCAACGGCTGGGACATATACTACGACACCGCAGGC
>SFNM01000079.1 GCA_004552725.1 Bacteroidales bacterium
TATGGCCGGTGAAGATAAAGACAAATTGATATTTGAACTACTCGTAATGCTTTCTCCGGTATTTCAATATGATTGCAAAGATTTCCAAATCTTTTCACCTTTTTTTATCGAAGGAATTGATTTATGCAACGACTACGGTACAAAGGAATTTGATGACGACTTCATCTGCGGAATGGGCGAAATGCCCTTGATGCAATTCAATATGCCTTCAGCCAAGCATTTGGTGTCGGTATTGAAAAGCAAAGGCGTGGCTGAGTCGGAAATTGGATTAACACTTATGCAATTATGGTGGCATCACATCGCAGAAAGTCCTATGAAGTCAACAATCGACATTATAGGACGTCTTTCGCCGGATATACATACTTTTGAAGCAATCTATAGCGCGGCAACAGACTTTCTAAATAACGTGCCGATGTGGAAATTCAACGGCTTTTCATCTCAAGAAGCATTTGAAATGGAGCAAAAAAAGGAGCCAAAACGCAACATTATCGGCTACGCACCCTCACCCATTATCGTCGGGAAAAAGCCGGGCCGCAACGATCCTTGCCCCTGTGGTTCCGGCAAGAAATACAAACACTGCTGCGGCCGCTAACCCCTCAGGCCGCTTTTCTCGCGTTTTTTGGAGGTATTTTGACTGAATATTTGCGTGGGTGATTAAAAAAGCGTAACTTTGCATATTAATTCAGAAAAAAGTATGGGATTCTTTCGCAGTCTTTTCTCCAAAGAAAAAAAACAAACGCTTGATAATGGTCTACAGAAGACCAAAGAGGGGCTTTTTGGCCGCATTAAACGAGCCTTTTTCAGCCGCAAAACCATTGATGATGATTTTCTCGACGAATTAGAGGAAATTCTCATCACCGGCGATGTGGGCGTAGAGACAACTTTGCGCATCATCGACCGCATACGCGAACGCGCTGCTCGCGACCACTATGTGGGCGATGGCGAGTTGAACGATATGCTCGTAGAAGAAATCACTGCGTTGCTTGCTGAAAACACTACTAACTCGGCCGATGCGGCAGAGTTCAGCATACCCAAATCGAACACGCCTTATGTGATTATGGTGGTGGGCGTGAATGGTGTGGGCAAAACCACCACCATTGGCAAACTCGCTTACCAATACAAGAAGGCGGGCTATAAAGTGATGCTCGGTGCGGCCGACACTTTCCGTGCGGCAGCGGTGGAGCAAATCGACGAATGGGGACGTCGCGCCGACGTGCCCGTGGTAAAGCAGCAGTTGGGCTCCGACGCAGCCGCCGTAGCATTCGACACATTGTCGTCGGCCGTGGCCAACAATGTCGACGTGGCTATCATCGACACCGCAGGGCGCTTGCACAATAAGAAAGGCTTAATGGACGAGTTGTCGAAAATCAAGCGCGTGATGGACAAAGTGGTGCCCGGCGCACCGCATGAAGTGCTGTTGGTGCTCGATGGTTCCACCGGCCAAAATGCCTTTGAGCAAGCGCGTCAATTCTCCGCGGCTACTCAAGTCACAGACTTGGCCATCACCAAGTTGGACGGCACCGCCAAGGGTGGGGTAGTAATCGGTATCAGCGACCAATTCAAAATTCCGGTAAAATACATCGGCTTGGGCGAAGGTATCGAAGACCTTCAAATTTTCAACAAACGCGAATTTGTAGAATCGCTATTCGGCAAACGAGATTAACAATGCCAAAATACAAAGTAAACTTAATCACCATGGGGTGTTCGAAGAACCTTGTGGACAGCGAGCGTGTGTTGCGTCGCCTTAGCGACTTGGGCATCAACGCTGTGCACAATGCCGACCGCTTCAGCCATGGTGCAGTGATAATCAATACCTGCGGTTTCATCGGCGATGCCAAGGAAGAGTCGATTGAAACAATCCTCGAAGCGTGCAGCCAAAAGGCTGAAGGTCATATCGATGCCGTATATGTGATGGGCTGCCTGTCGGAGCGCTATCGTAGCGAACTTCCGGCGGAAATTCCCGAAGTAGACGGCTGGTTTGGCAAGTTCGACTGGTCCGGTGTGATTGAAGCAATCGAAGCGCGAGCCAAAGTAACCTGCACGACCACCACCCGCGCTTGGGACCGCGAAATCACCACTCCGTCGCACCACGCTTATCTAAAAATAGCCGAAGGGTGCAATCGCTTTTGTGCTTTCTGCGCCATTCCTTTGATTACCGGGCGATACCACTCACGCCCGGTAGATGAAATCCTCGAAGAAGTGCGCGAATTGGTAGGCCGCGGAGTGAAAGAGTTCAACGTCATAGCCCAAGACCTTAGTTTTTATGGTCACGATTTGTACGGTCACAGCGCATTGGCCGAGTTGGTCGACCGCATGGCCGATATTGAGGGTGTGGAATGGATACGCTTGCATTACGCATATCCGGCCGACTTCCCCTACGATGTTTTACCCGTGATGGCGCGGCGCAAGAACGTGTGCAAATATCTCGACATTGCACTTCAACACATCGACGACACAGTGCTTGAGAATATGCACCGCCATATCAATGCCGCCGACACTCGCGCACTCTTGCAGCGCATACGCCGCGAAGTGCCGGGCATCCACATTCGCACCACGCTGATGGTGGGCTTCCCGGGCGAAACAGATGCGGCTTTCGAACGCTTGATGGATTTTGTGCGCCAGGAGAAATTCGAGCGCATGGGCGCGTTTGCCTACTGCGAAGAGGAAGATACTCGCGCTGCCAAAGAGTTTACCGACGATATACCCGAGGATGTGAAGCAAGCACGTCTCGACCGCTTGATGGCACTGCAAGAGCAAGTGGCATTAGAGTCGAACCTATCCAAAGTGGGGCAAACAATGCGCGTGGTAATCGATTCCGAGACAGATGATTACTATGTGGGGCGAAGCGAGTTCGACTCGCCTGAAGTCGACCCGGAAGTGTTGGTGGAAAAGACAGCCGAATTGCAAATCGGCGAGTTCTACAATGTCACTATCAACAAAGCATTACCATTCGAACTAATTGCTACAATCGCAGATTAAAATGACAGAAAATCAATTATTTCGTGCCATAAATCATTGTATCGGCAATCGCATATCATTTGCAGCCTACCGTTTTGTAGGTTGCAAACCGATATTTATTGCCGACGATGGTTGCTCAGAATTGATTGATGACATTTGTTTTGCGATAAATCGCTGGAATACAAAAGCGGATGACAATATTATCGTGCGCCATCGCTTATCGATGGAGAGCGTGTTGAACCTTGATGCTCAACAAGTAAACGAGCCGGAATTGCCTGAAGCAACCGAACGTGCGCGCTATCTCAGCAAGGTGTCGGCGCTTATCGACCAACTCAAGCAAAGCGGAGGTAAGACAGTGGTGGCACGCACAGCCCTCGGCACATTGCCCCAATCACCGGGCGAATGTTTCGGAGCGCTTATGAACGCATTTCCACACAATTTCTGTCATATCTACTACACACCGGCTACAGGTGCTTGGATGGGCGCCACTCCGGAGGTGCTGCTTGACACCTACGAGTACAATTATACCACAATGGCACTTGCCGGCACTCGCCCGGCCGACACCGAAGCATCGTGGGATGAGAAAAATCAACGCGAGCAGCAGATGGTCACCGACTTTATTGTCGAAAGCCTTAAGCCGCTCAGTGCCAAGATAGAAGTTTCCAATACAATTACACTACCATCAGGCAAAATAGAACATATTTGCACACGCATAAAAGGCAGAATGATAGAAAGCGTGAGTCCGGAGCAGGTGCTCGACCGCCTGTCGCCCACACCCGCCGTGGCCGGTTTACCTCGCGACATTTCGCTTGGTCGCATAAGTGCAATCGAAGATTTCAAGCGCAATTGTTATAGCGGTTACGTCGCCGTGATGCAAGGTGATAGCGTGAGCGCATGGGTCAACTTGCGTTGCTTGCAATTCACCGCAGATAGCCGTTATTGTATCTATGCAGGTGGCGGCATTACAGCGCTGAGCAATCCCGAGTGCGAGTGGGAGGAAACCGGCGCAAAAATCAATTCTATTTTATCGGTTTTAAACAAAAAATCACACAAATGAAAGGAAATAACCGCAACAGCGGTGTAATCATCATAATTCTGACGGCTGTGGCAATCACCGCAGCGCTGTCGATAGTGCCGTGGGGACGCCTCACCGGCAATATTCTGAAAGACTTCAACTTGCTTGGCGATTTAATGCCGAGCAATGCGGCTGAATATGCCACAAATGTGGAAATCGACCCCGAATTGGCCAAACTCGAAACCGAACAACCGGCAATTGAAACTCCATCAATTAATACTGCCAATACAAATATATCCGGCTCTACGATGCCTGCATCGGTAGCACTCGACAGCCTTGATGAAAATTTCGAAGCACCGCGTCGCGACGAAGTGGTACTCATTGAGGACTATACCCCTGACCATAGCGGCTTGAGCCGACTAAAAAATGCACTTTACGCTGCACAAAGTTGCAATGTGCGCATCGCCGTTATAGGCGACTCCTACATCGAAGGCGATATTTTCACACAAAATGTGCGCGAGTCATTGCAAAGTCAATACGGCGGTTGCGGGGTAGGGTATATGCCTGCATACTGCGAATTTGCCGGCTTCCGTCGCTCAGTTCGTCAAAGCGGCAGCGGATGGCACGAACGCGAAATCAGAAAAATGCGTTCGCACGACTATCGCATCCTCGCAGGTAAATACTTTGTAGGATATAATGGTGCTACGGCTCGGTTTGAAGGCACTAAATCGCCTACGCATCTCGACAGTTGGGACCGCACGTTGGTGCAAGTGGTGTCGCCGGCTCATAGTGGCACCATCACACTGACTGCCGCGGATGGCACCACGGCCACGCAAAGTATTGAGGCATCAGGAGCAGTACAAACCGTGCGCCTTGATGCTCACACCACCTCGGTAAAACTCTCGTCGACAGTGGATTCATTGGTAGTATTAGGCGTATATCTCGATGGTGCCACCGGTGTGAGCGTCGACTGTATGTCGCTTCGCGGCAATAGTGGCATCGGCCACCGCAATCTAAATGCCGACATCATAGGCCAAATGCGCCAAACAGCAGATTACGACCTTATTATACTGGAATTTGGCATAAACGCACTGAGCGCTGAGCAAAAGAATTACAGTTCGTATGCCAAAGCGATGACACAAACTGTCCGCGCCATCCAGGGGTGCTATCCCAACGCGGTGGTTATGCTTATGGGTATCGGCGACCGTGGTCACAAGCAAGGCGGGCAAGTGGTGTCGATGAGCACTTGCCAAGCGATGATTGCGGCGCAGCGCAGCGTGGCTCGCGTGACCGGCTGCTTGTTTTGGGATACTCGAGCAGCGCAAGGCGGCAATGGAGCCGCCATCGAATGGCATCGGCGCGGCTTAGTCAATGCCGACTACATCCACCTCAACCACAAAGGCGGCGCCGAATTTGCCAAAATATTCATAAAATCACTAAACCTCTCTCTAAGTGAATAAACTAATCTACGTAATCTTATTTGTATCTGTTATTATGGTGAGTGTGTGGGCAATGGCTCGCGACGATAGCCAGCAAGATGTGCGTGAGAACCCACAAATGCAAATGGGCGACACCACCTCGTTGCGCGATAACACATACCCGAAATTCATCAACAAGAAAGCCAACCACATCGACCTCAACGGCGATGATTGGAGCGATTTAGCCATCAAATTCACCTACTGCGACTCGCTTCCGGTGAATATCTTGCATATCGGTGATTCGCACTTGCAATGCGATGTATCCACCGACATCGTGCGGCAAGAATTGGTGGCACTGTATGGCCGTAGCCATGGTCGCGGATTGGTAGTTCCGTTTAAGTTAGCAGGCACCAACCAGCCTTACGACTATAGCATAACCTCACGGTCAACCTTTGCCAAAGCCACGCTACTCAAAACGCCGTGGCCAATCACGATGGGCTTTACTGGAGTGGCATTGCGTCCGAGCATCAGTTTGTTCGACTTCTCGATACAATCGCCTGAAGTATTCAACTATATCACAGTGTTTTTCACGGGTCGCGCGCCGGTGGTCAATGCAGTAATGACCGAAAAAGGTCCTGCAGCCTACATGGTATGCAATAGAACCGACACCTCCATCACTATTGAGGTAGTGGAGCAAGTGAAATCCGTAGACCTGACACTCGGTTTGACCGATAGCGGCACCTCCATCCATGGTTTTAACCTGGTTCGCGGCAATAGCGGCATCTCGTATCACGTAATCGGCAACAACGGAGCGACTTACACCCATTATAATATGATAAAAGACTTTAGCGCGTGCACCTCACAGTTGTCGCCCGATTTGATTATCATAAGCCTTGGCACCAACGAAGCGTTCGGACGTGTGGTTACATCGGAAATCACCTCGCAAATTGATGCCTTAATCAAGAATTTGCGACGTTACAATGCGGCGGCAAAATTTTTGCTTGTCACACCTGCCGAATGTCAACGTCGCCAACGGTCGCGCCGTCGTCGCCGTCGCTCTTCGTCGTATGTGGTGAACGAAAAAGTGGCACAGGTGCGAAAAATTATAGCCGACTATGCTCGCGCCCACAATATCGCTCTCTACGATTGGTATGCCGTGGCCGGTGGTGCCGGAGCGTCGACTCAATGGCTCAACAACAAATACCTCAATACCGACCGTATCCACCTCACTATGGCCGGCTACAAACTGCAAGGCAACATCTTTGCCGACGCGCTAATCAATACACTGATATTAAGCGAATCAACTACTGAAGAATGAACTCTTTGTTTGAAAATATCAATTTTGCCTCGGTGGCTGACTTATTGGCATACAACCAATTTGAGCCACTGCTGTTCAACACCGGACTATTCTTGGTGCTGTTTGTGTTCTTCATCTTAATCTATCAAGCAATACGCAATCACGCCACAGCCAAGAAACTATTCACAATAGCGTTCTCGCTGTTCTTTTACTACAAATCCAGTGCCGAATGTTGCTTCATTCTGCTCGGTGTGTGCCTGAGCGACTACCTGCTCGGGCGGTGGCTGTATTCGCTGAGTAGCAACGCCGCTCGCCGCTGCATTGTGGCGCTAAACGTGGTGGTTAACCTCGGTATGTTGTTGTATTTCAAGTACTTCAACCTGCTGCTCGAAACTGCCGCCAACATCATCGGCAGCGACTTCGATGCCCTCGACATCATCCTGCCCGCCGGCATTTCGTTCTTCACCTTCCGCTCAATCAGTTACATCGTCGACATCTACCGCGGTAAACTCGAGCCGGAGCGCAACTTGCTTAACTACACCTTCGCAATCACCTTCTTCCCACCGCTGTTGGCCGGCCCCGTGGTCCGCGCCGTCGACATCCTGCCGCAGATTCGCGCCAACCGTCCAGCCACTCGCACCATGGTGAGCGAAGGCATGGTGCTAATCATGGCCGGCCTCATCAAGAAGGTAATCATTGCCGACTACATCAGCGGCAACTTCGTCAACCGCGTATTCGACAACCCCATGCTCTACTCCGGCGTGGAGAACCTGCTCGGCTGGTTCGGCTTCTCCCTCCAACTGTATTGCGACTTCTCCGGCTACTCCGATATGGCCATCGGCCTTGCACTGCTGCTCGGTTATCAGTTCAAGCAGAACTTCAACGCGCCGTTCAAAGCGCAGAACCCGTCCGACTTCTGGCGCCGCTGGCACATCTCCCTCTCCACATGGCTGCGCGACTACCTCTACATTCCCCTCGGCGGCAACCGACACGGCAAATTCCGCACTTATCTCAACAACATTCTCACCATGGTTCTCGGCGGCCTGTGGCACGGTTCCGGCTGGATGTACCTGCTCTGGGGCGCTTACCACGGCCTGCTTTTAGCCATCCACAAGGCGTTCAAAGGCGTTTGGCGCGTGCCTGAGGCGTGGGTCGGCTCGCGACCGATGCGCGTGGTCAACATCACGGTGATGCTCTGCCTGGTGGTGTTCGGCTTCGCCATCTTCCGCGCGACCTCGCTCGAAAGCCTTGGCGAAATGATTCAGCAAGTCTTCACCAACTTCCACGCAGACATCCTGCCGCAATTCGTGGCCGGCTACCCTCTTATCGTGGTGGCCATCATCGCCGGCTACGTGCTCCACTACCTGCCCACGCGCTTCAACCAAGTCGTCACCAACTTCTACGGCGAATGCCCCTCCCTGCTCCAAGGCCTCATCCTCGCCATCGTCCTGTTCCTGGTCATCCAAGCCCGCTCCTCCGACCTCGTCCCCTTCATCTACCTCAGCTACTAACCTCATAAAGACGATTTCAACGATTCTCTACGATGCCCATCCGGACAGAGTTTTAGACGATTCCATACGATTTTTTACGATTGCCACCGGGAGGGTTTCTCCCGCAGATTTCGCAGAGTGAACGGCGCGGTCGACGAGGGAGCCACAGGAGTTTGGGTCCGCCCCCACCGGCCTAACCCAACATGCTCTAGAGTATCTAAATTGCGTCTTATGACAGATGGGCGCAGTAGAACAGCGATTTATATGACTTCGAGTGTGATTAGATGTATGAGCAGACTGTCCATTTAGGCGAAACTACTTTAATCAAGTGTGTTGTCACCCTGAATATTTATAAAATGTGTAATATTATCAAATAATTGTTTGCCAAGTCAAAAAAAATTACTACTTTTGCAAACCAATAATACGAATAATTTAGATTATGAGTTCGCAAACAAATATACTTGAAGTGATTCTG
>SFNM01000080.1 GCA_004552725.1 Bacteroidales bacterium
GACGAATTATGCTCTTACGGGACCATTCTTAACAAGGAAATGGGAGTTAACCTATTTCGAAAGATGGTAAGAATGTGCGAACTCGAAATAAAAAAGCATATCCTGCCGGAGAAGGACTTGTACGACAATATCGAGACTGCGATTAAAAGTGCAGTCTATATGAATAATCGTCATCTCTATAATGATCGACGATTATTGGAATGTAATCCGCCTCTTCATTGCGCATTATTTTTCTTCATACGTAATTATGCTTATAGCGGTATGTTCCGCTATAGCAGTAAAGGCGACTTCAATGTGCCATACGGAGGTATCGCGTACAATAGTAAGTTAATGGCAAAGAAGTTGAACTACTATCGTTGTGAAGAAGTACAGAACCATTTTGCTAAAACGCAAATTTTCAACATGGATTTTGAGGATTTCCTACGAACCATAAATCCTACAGAGGAGGATTTTGTGTTCTTGGATCCTCCATACGACAGCGAATTTAGCACATACGCTCAAAATGCGTTTACAAGAAAAGACCAAGAGCGTCTTGCCCGCTATCTGATTAACGAATGTAGGGCAAAATGGATGATGGTAATCAAAAACACCGACTTTATCTTCGGTCTTTATAATAAGACCGGAATAAATATTCGGTCGTTTGAGAAGGAATATCTCGTAAGTTTTATGAACCGCAATGATAAGAAGGCTACGCATCTTTTGATTACTAATTATTAATCATGGTAGGCATACAAAAACAGTCCGAGGAGCAAATTGTCGGCTCCTCGGGCTATTTTGTATGGTGGGGGAGGGTTAGAAGCGGAGGGTGGCGCCAACCAAGCCGTGGAGGCTTTGGCTGACGAGGCCGGGCACTACTTGGTAGCGGCGGCAGAGCAGGTTTTCGAGGTTGGCGAAGAAGGATAGGCGCGGTGTGAAGCGATATGCGGCGTTGAGTCCCAGGTTGCTGACGCATCCGAGGTGTTCGGTGCCGTAGATGTAGTAGCCCAGACGATGGTTGCGAAATTCGTAGTTTAAACCTACTTCGAGTTTGTCGATAGGGCGTGTTTGCACACCGGCGGTGACCACGTATTGGGCGCGGTCGCGGCGTAGGTAGTATGCTTCGTCGCCATCGGAGGGCGCTGCCTCGAAGCCGAGGTTGGCATCGAACAGGCGCGTGGAGTAGGTGAAGTTCACTCCTGCATGCCAGCCTTTAATATCTTGCACATTAAAGGCGGCCATTGGGTCGACAATTGCGCCGTTGAAGCCGTGGATTGGGTCGAACTGAAGTGTATAGAGGTCGGGCATCAGGTAGTTGTCGACACCGTCGTAGCCGCCGAAGGCTTCGATGGTGAAGCCTTGGAATGGGCCTACGCGCAGGCGCAGTTCACCGCCTAATCGGCGTGCTACATAGTTATTTATTTGTGTGGCGAACAAATATTGCGACACGGTTTGCGACAGTTCGGCCATAGGCTGCAGGCGCTGCTCACCGGTGAATGACAGTTCGGCAGCGAATGTTTTGGCGGGTTCCCAGCCGAAGCGCAAGTCGGGCGAGATGCAGAGGTTGTAGCCGTTGCCGGTGGCATGGTCCAGGCGCAGGCCAATGTTGGCGGAGAAAGCGCCGTTGCGCAGGCGGTATGCGGGCACTGCTGAAAGGATGCTCACGGAGTTGTCTTGGCCTTCGAGTTTGGGTGTATCGGAGGATTGATGTAGCAAATCGAAGCCGAGGTCGATGGCAAAGTGGGCGTGGTCGGCTACCGGCAGTGCGGCGCCGACGCCAAGGTCAACCAGTTGTTCGCTCAAGCCGAAGGCCGGATTGGCGCCTGTCAATTCCGAGGAGACGTCGCCGTATGAGTTGAAGAGCACGCCGGCGCGGGCGTGGTAGTCGAGGCTTTCGACCGAGGATGTCCACATCGCGCTCAATTCGCCGTTGGTGCGCGATTGTTTGTAGAGTCCGGCGAGATATTTGTGGGAGTCGAGATGCAAAGCGGCATTGGCTCGCAGTTGCGAAGCGGCGTTAGGTTTGAATACCAACGCCGAGCCCAATCCGCCGCCGTTGAGGCTGTTTTTGAGGCCGTGGGGCTCGTAACTTTCGCCACGGAAGTCGCCCCACACGTCGAGGATGGTCGATTGCGATTGGATGGGACGGTATCCGGCGGTGAGGCCGAGGTTGTAGGTTGGGAAATAGCCCAACGACACGTATCCGCGATATCCGTCGTCGGTGGGAGTGCAGGGTGCTGCTTGGGGAAAGAGCAGCGGGAATGTGCGGTCTATGGTGGCAAGTTGGATGTAGTTGGCGGTGTTGAGTTGCACCGGGGTGGTTTTGGTCAACATCAACTGTGGGAAAAGGCCTGCGGGGCGAGTGGCGGCGCGTTCGGCCGGCTCGATGGTGCGGTCCACTTGCACCTCGGTGGAGAGGTTTTGTGCCAATGCCGAGGCGGAGTACATCAGGGCCGCAAGGGCTATATATGCTGTCAGTTTCATTTTAAGTTGCTTAATCGTTGGTCAATCATTTGGAATATGTCGGTTTCGCTGCCGGGATAGTTTTCGCGCAGCGAACGCAAATACTCGCGTGCCTCGTAGGTTTTGCCTTGTGCTTGATAAATATCGCTCAAGAGGATGAAGGCGCGGGCGAGCCAGTAGGTGTGAGGCGTAGCCGCGTCGATGAGGGCATTTACGGCGGTGAGGGCGTCGGAGATGCGGTTGCCTTCGTAGAGAGAGTTGGCGTAATAGAAGGCGCTTTTTGCGCCGTAGATGTCGTCGGTTTGGTCGGCGATTTCCTTCCATCCGGAGCGTGCATTGGCTTCATCACCCATAATGTGATGAGCCATTGCGCGAGTGAAGATGGCTTCGTTGCGCACTTCGGAGCCGAGGGTTGAGGATGCCAGGAGGGCTTCGGCGGCGGAGAGCATCAGAGGACCGTTGCCCAAGTCGCGGGCAACGCGCATCACTCCTACGCGGGCGCTATTGAGCATAGCGGGAGATGAGGCGCGGTGTTCGAGTGCTTGCCATGATGCCAGGGCTTCTTCGCCGTAGCCGAGTGCGTGCTCGGATTGTGCTTTGATGTAGAGGGCATTTTCGGCGGTACGCGTGTCGGGGAATTGGTCGACGATGGTGGTAGCATATCGCAGGGCTTCGGCGGGTTGGCCGGCTCGGTCGGCGGCCTCCATCAGGTATGCCATGGCCTGGCAGCGGTAGGCACCGGCGGGATATTCGTCTAAATACTTTTTGAGGCGGTCGGTGTTGGCTTGGGTGATGTATGCTTGTTCGGCAGCCTCGAATGTAAGGCGGTCGTTTTGCGCCACATCGAGTTGAGGCGCGTTGTCGACCGAGGCGAGGAATTGTTGCAACTCGGCCAAAGTGCCGTCTTCAGCGGCAATGCGTTGAAGCGCTTCGATGGCGGTGCGCGCTTCGTCGGAGGTGGGGTATTGCTTCACCACTTGGCGGTAGGCGTCGATGGCGCCGGCGCGGTCGCCGCTATTGAGCAGTGTGAGAGCCAACTGCACATAGCCGCGACGGCCTTGCTCGGTGGCGGGATAGTCGGCCACGAGGCGGCGGTAGGTGGCGATTGCGTCGGCATTGCGACCTTGGCGCAGGTATGCTTCGGTGATTTCCAGCAAGGCATCGGGGATGAGTGAGGAGGTTGGGAATTTCTCTATCATACTTGATAGGATGGTGATTTTCGAGGAGTAATCGCGGTTGAAGCCCGCAATTACGCCTTGCTGGAACATAGGATAGTCGCCGGCGGAGGGGAATAAGTCGAAGGCTCGACAATAGTATTCGGTCGACTGGTCGAATTGTTCGCCATAGTAGGCCACGTCGCCCAGTCGATTGAGGGCGTCGGCCACGGCCACGTTGCCCAGGGAGCCGGGGGCATCGACGAAAGCGCGGAAGTCGATAGCCGCTTCGGCATATTTCTTTTGTGCGAACAGGGCGTAGCCGCGGTCGTACAATGCCAATGGGTAGTTGGCATCGTTCTTGGCGGCTGTGCGCAGGTAGGAGGTGAAGGCTGTGTGGGCTTGGTCGTAGCGCTCCAATCGGTAGAGCGCTTCGCCCAAGGTGAGTTGCACTTGGGTGGCGATTTGGCTGTTGTATCGAGCCAGCGAGGTGGCTTCGTGGAGGTAGGTGTAAGCGGCTTGGGAGTCGCCGGTGGAGAGGGCGCGACTACCCAAGGCGTAGAGCACTTGCTGCTTGGCGGCCATGATTTTTTCGCCTGGGTTTTGCATGCGGTTGATTGATGTGAGGGCGGCGGCATAGTCGCCATCGGTGAGATACCCGCTCACCAGGTATTCTTGCACCGCGGGGGCGTAGCGGCCGGTGGGGAAGCGGCGCAAAAATTCTTCGAAGGTGGCTACCGACGAGCCGAATGGGATGTTTGCTCCGGAATATTTCGCCACGGCGTAATTGTAGAAGGCGGCTTCTTGCACGTTTTTGTCGTAGTCCATACGGAGGGCGTGGTCAAATGCCATGAGGGCGGCGTCTTTGCGGTCGAGACGCATCAACGACTCGCCGATATAGAGGTAGGCGCTTTGTCCCATGGCGTTGTCGCACTCGCTCACCGGGGTGAGGTAGTCTACGGCTTGTTGGAAGTTGGCGTTGGTATATTCGTAGTATCCGAGGATATATTGGGCCGATGGCTGTGGGGCCTCGGCCAATTGGCAGTGTTTGCGCAGGTGCTTGATGGCATCGCTCTCGCGGCCTTTGGCGTAAAGCGCCTCGCCGGCGATGCGATGAGCCTCGGCGATGAATTCGGGTGCTTGCACCGTGGGGTTGTCAATCACGGCGCGAGCCTCGCTGATGGCCTTGTCGTAATTGCCTTTGGCGAAATAGATTTGAGCCAAATAGTAAGGAGCGGCATATCCGGGGTTGGTGCGGCGGTTGGCGGTTTCGAAGTAGGGGAGGGCTTTGTCGTAGTCGCGACCGCAGTAGTTGATGTAGCCCAAATAGAAGCGAGCGGCGTCGCCGAAGGTGGCATCGGCGCGCACTTTCTCGAAAAGGCGCTCCGACATGTCCAGTTCGGCCACGCGAAGGCGAGCATAGCCGTGGTGGTAGTTCAAATCGGCGGCGCCGGCTTTGCTAAGCAGGCTTTCGTCGATATTGGAGTAAATGTCGATGGCCTCGCCCCATCGGCCTTCGCCGAGCATGGTGTTGGCAAGTAGCAATCGTGCTTGCCACACCTGCGATGAAGCGGGATACGACTCAATGTAGGTGTTCAAAATTTGTTCGGCACGCCAATCTGCGTCGGCGTAGGCGGCGATGCAGCGGTCCCACAATGCTGCGCGGGCTTGGTCGCCTTCGACGAAGCGTGTGTTTGGTTGGGCAGCGCGGTCGGTGGCTCCTTGGGGGCATCCGTTGCGATACAGTTGTCGACCCAAGAGCAAGGCTCCGGCATCGGTGGTAGAGTTGATTTGAGCACCGGCGCTAAGGCTAAAACCGAGCGCCAAGGCTTGCAAAAGCAATCGGTGTTTCATAATTTGAGGAAAAATTTTTTACAAAGTTACTTAAAATATCGACAAAGTGCACAATTATTAGTAACTTTGCGGTGCAAAAAATTCTTAAAGTGCCAACTTTGGCTCAAAATCACCAATTTTAGATAAAAATTGAAAGAGAAACTCCGTTCGTCTGTGGTGTCTACCGCCATGAAATACGTTTTCCCGTTAGTGGTAAGCGTAGCCCTTTGCTGGCTACTTTTTCGCGACATCGATTTCAGCGCCATGTGGGCTGTAATCGTGGGCGAATGTCGTCCGCAGTGGATATTGCTTGGGCTGGCAATCAGCGTTCTGTCGCACGTGTTTCGCGCCATGCGCTGGCGCTTGCAACTGCGCGCCATCGGCGTGGAGGTGTCGCTGTGGACTCTCACCCTTAGCATTTTCGGCACCTACGCGGTGAACTTGGTGTTCCCGCGCTTGGGCGAAGTGTGGCGCACCGACTATGTGGCACGCCGCTCCAAGGCGTCGTTCGCCGAAGTGTTCGGCTCGATGGTAGCCGACCGCTTGGCCGACACCGTCACCGTGGCGGTGCTCACTCTCTTCACCTTCGTAATCGCCTCGACGGGTGTAGGCGCTTACTTGGCTCAAAATGAGCACACCTACCGCGCGGTGGTGGCCACCCTCACCTCGCCCTGGCTATGGCTGGGCGTTGTGGCGGCCGTGGCCGTAGGCTTCACCATGCTGGTGGTGCTGCGGCGCCATCCGGCCATCGTGGCCGCAAAGGCGCAGTTTCGCAAACTCTGGCAAGGCTTCGCGGCTTTGGCTACAATGGACCACAAGCCGCTGTGGCTGCTGCTCACCGTGGCCGTGTGGGGCTGCTACTTCGTGCAATTGTTGGTGGCTTTCTTCGCGTTCGACTTCACCGCCGACATCGTCTATAACCACGGCCTTGCCGCCGTGCTCCTCACCTTCGTGCTCTCCTCCATCTCGATGGGCGTGCCGTCGAACGGCGGCATCGGCCCCTGGCAATGGGCCGTGATATTCGCCCTGGGCATCTACGGCCTCGACCAAGCCCGCGCCGGCGCATTTGCCAACCTGGTGCTCGGCTGCAACACCCTGCTGCTCATCGCGCTGGGCATAATCACCTTTATTTGCGTGGCGCACCAAAAGTCGACGCAATCCATCCGCTAATCATAATAATCTATAACAATAATAAATACGTAATCATCAAAAATGGCTAAAGTCATCATTATCGGCGTAGGCGGTGTAGGCACCGTCGTGGCCTACAAATGTGCTCAAAACCCCGAGGTGTTCACCGAAATCGTGCTGGCCTCGCGCAATCAAGCCAAATGCGACGCCCTGGCTCGCACCATCGGCGCGCCCAACATCACCACCGACCGCGTCGACGCCGACCACGTGGAAGAAGTGGTGGCTCTCTTCCGCCGCCACAACCCCGACTTGGTAATCAACGTCGCACTCCCCTATCAAGACCTCACCATCATGGACGCATGCCTCGAATGTGGCGTCAACTACCTCGACACCGCCAACTACGAGCCCCGCGACGTGGCCCACTTCGAATACTCCTGGCAATGGGCCTACCGCGAACGCTTCGAAAAGGCCGGCCTCACCGCCATCCTCGGCTGCGGCTTCGACCCCGGCGTGTCGGGCGTATTCACCGCCTACGCCGCCAAGCACCACTTCGGCGAGATGCACTACCTCGACATCGTGGACTGCAACGCCGGCAACCATGGCAAAGCCTTCGCCACCAACTTCAACCCCGAAATCAACATCCGCGAAATCACCCAAAAAGGCCGTTACTACAAAAACGGCCAATGGGTCACAACCGGCCCTCTCGAAGTGCACCAACCCCTCAACTATCCCAACATCGGACCCCGCGAATCATACCTCCTATACCACGAAGAACTCGAATCGCTGGTGCTCAACTACCCCACAATCCGTCGCGCTCGCTTCTGGATGACATTCGGCCAAGAATACCTCACACACCTGCGCGTAATCCAAGACATCGGCATGGCTCGCATCGACGAAATCGACTACAACGGCACCAAAATCGTGCCCTTGCAGTTCCTCAAAGCCGTGCTCCCCAACCCTCAAGACCTCGGCGAAAACTACCACGGCGAAACATCCATCGGCTGCCGCATCTCCGGCACCGACAAGCAAGGCAACCCCCTCACCTACTACATCTACAACAACTGCTCCCACGAAGAAGCATACCGCGAAACCGGTATGCAAGCCGTAAGTTACACCACCGGCGTCCCCGCCATGACCGGCGCCATGATGTTCCTCACCGGCAAGTGGGTCAAACCCGGCGTGCACAACGTCGAAGAGTTCGACCCCGATCCATTCCTCGAAGTCCTCGCCAAGCAAGGACTCCCCTGGCACCAAATCATCAACCAACCCCTCGAAGTCGACGCCATCGACAACTAATCCACCCATACCGCCACCACGGCACCCATATTGAAAATCAGTGCGTCTATACGCACTGATTTTCTGTAAATCCGCCCCACGACACCCATTCTACAGAAAATAAATGCGTATTTACGCACTGATTTTTTGCAGAGTGAAAAATAAGTTAGTCGAAGAGGGTGTCAGCGAGCACCATGGTCAGCGCGGGTGGCAACCTTGTCGGTAGTCGACGAGTTCGTGCGAAAACTCGTCGACGACATGGGAGTCGACGACAGCGCGTTGAGGCGCTGTCGACGCAGTTGCAACGGCCGACATCGGCGCAGTGGCCGACGTCGGTGCGGCTTGCGTCGGTGCGGCTTGCGTCGGCGCTGTCGGTGCGTCGACCAAGTCGGACTGTTTTGAGAAGTCCGACTCAGCCGACGCGGCAGGAGTAGATGTAGCCACCGCTTCAGCCTTTGCGGGGGCTGTAGCGGTGGCTGCTGTAGCGGAGGCTTCGGGCGCTTCACTGCGTCCGAGAGCCATGAATACTTTGTAGTTGATGTCGGCATCGTCGGCGGGGTTGAGCGCATCTACGCCGAAGTAGATGCGCGCGATTTTGTCGCGCTCTTCCATGCTAAGGGAGCGGAAGAAGGCTTTTTGCAGGGGTGTTAAGATTACGTTTTGCATTGTAGTGTGTGTTTTGAGGTTAAGAATTAATTACAATGCAAAGTTACAACACGATTGAGGGTGTTGGTGCAAAATTTGGTTCGTCAAACCAAATTTTGTAGTGATTTTTTTTATTTCCCCTTCGACAAGGAAGCCTTTCCCACCCCTATACCCC
>SFNM01000081.1 GCA_004552725.1 Bacteroidales bacterium
TTAATGACGCCTCACACTGCGAAGCCGGCCTCTTCGAAGACTTTGAATACTACAAACGCCACCAGGCTTTCATCGACAATTACCATTTTGAAATGCGCAATGTCGATAACTTCTGCACATATCTCACCAACTTGGTTCGCTTCAAATGGGGTACTCTCGTGTCGGAGAGCGTACAAATCGACAAAGACCCCGAGGCTTCTCGCGACGTCATCATCGTTAAAGTGGAACCCCGCACTCTCCCTGTGGAACTCGACGGCAAAATCTTCGTGCGCCGAAGTGGCTCTACTATGATGCTCAACGATGCTGAAGCACGCGAATTCTCCGAAGAACGTCTGGCTCTCGATTATCAAAGCAAAATCGAACGGCCTCAGTCTGAGTCATTATCCAACAATCTTCCCGAGCAAGATCCGTTATCAGAGGTTAAACCAACACAGCCGGAACCGGAACAAACTTCTCCTGCGCTCGAACTCTCTGATGAAGACTCTTATAAGCCTTCTATTCCTACCTCCCAGTGGCGACCAAACACGCTCCATCAGTGGGAAGACGGATACAAAGATCCCGCTTACTATATCTATATTAACAAGAACCACGAACTTCGATACAGCGATACCGACCTTTACTGCGAAAAAGAGTTCGACCTGACTTTGGTGGTGAGCGAAGCAGAAACACAAGGATATCTCCTTCTGGTTTTCCCCAACCGTGAGGCCCTCAAAATCCCTATCGACGAAATCCTCGAAAAGCCTCTAAATCAATCAATCGAATACTTTGATGCCCAGCCGATTTTCGCTTCGATTGTGACTGCCGAACAGGGACTGCTCGTTGTTCTTACCGACTCCAAAGACAACCTTTACCAACGCGCTATACCCATTGGCCAAATCCCCGCAGCACACCTCAAGTCTACACCCGAGGCTATTATCGACGTCAACGGCGCTTGCGACATCGTGGCTTGCGAAACAATTGCCACCGACCAACTCACTTCATTCGACAGTGCGCTCTCTTCAAAAATCTCAGCACGCGCCATAGGATACACCATGCGGTGTAACCTCTCCTCCGACCGTGCTAATAGCATTATACAACGTGCTATCAACGACTGCGCTCCGTCTAAATAATCCCTTGCAATGCCCCTGTTTTCAATAATCACGATTTGCTTCAACGCGCAGGCCACCATCGCTCCGACGGTGACCTCCGTTGATGCTCAATCATTTGCCGACTACGAGCACCTCATTATTGATGGCGCTTCGCGCGACAACACCCTCCAAATAATCTCCAAGATGTCATCAAACCCTCGGCGGATTGTGTGCTCCGACCCCGACCGAGGTATCTACGATGCTATGAACAAGGGGCTGCGCCAAGCATCCGGACGCTTCGTTATCTTCCTTAATGCAGGCGATAAGTTCCATGGTAACAACGCATTGCAACTTATTGCAGATGCTGCCTATTACACCCCGGAAGCTCAAATTATCTACGGTCAAACCAATTTGGTCGATGCCCAAGGAAATTACTTGTGCCTGCGCCATCTAACCGCTCCACCCAACCTTTCGTTCAAAGACTTCGCTCGCGGTATGCTGGTGTGTCATCAAGCATTTGTTGTCGACCGTAGCATCGCTCCACAGTACGACCTGAATTATCGACTCTCAGCCGATTATGATTGGTGTATCCGATGCCTGAAAGCATCTCGATATAACGCTTTCATCAACCATGTCCTTATCGACTACTTAGCCGATGGCGCTTCTACGGCCAATCGTCGCCGTTCGCTGATGGAGCGCTTCAAAATAATGAGCCGATACTATGGCTTAGTGCCTACTCTTCTTCGTCATTTCGGCTTCATAGGCCGCTTTTTTCACCATCAACATACGTTAAATAAATCACGCAACCACTAATTATGCTTTTATACAATACCACTTTCGGCGTTGACAAGGCCATTCAAGACAAATTCATTCAATGGCTCCGTTTGGAGTTCATTCCCATAAGCACCGACAGTGAATACCTCTCTCAGCCGGAACTTTTCCGCGTCAACAGCAATGCCACCGACCCCTCAATGGCCAACTTTGCCCTCCATTTCCGAGCCGACTCGCGCGAGGATATCGAGAATTGGTATCAAGACCATGGTAGCAGCCTCTTCGACCAAATCATGCAGATTTGGAACGGCCAAGTAGTATTCTTTTCTACAACTCTCGAATCACTCTGATGCACGCTGACCCAAATGTGCGCGACTTTCAGCGCGTTATCATCGGTATCGACCCCGGCACCAATGTTATGGGGTATGGCATCCTTGGTGTGAATGGGAACAAACCGCAGATGGTGGCTATGGGTGTGCTCACTCTTTCCAAGTTTGAAAGCCACTACCTTCGCCTACGTCGTATTTATGAACGCACACTCCAACTTTGCCGCCAATATTTGCCCGATGAAATGGCTATTGAGGCTCCTTTCTTCGGCAAAAACGTGCAATCAATGCTTAAGTTGGGTAGGGCACAAGGAGTGGCTATGGCTGCCGCTTTGGCTCAAGATGTGCCTATCACAGAATACGAACCGCGAAAAATCAAACAAGCAATCACCGGCAATGGTGCAGCATCCAAGGAGCAGGTGCAGCAAATGCTCCGCCATATCCTTTCAATCCCCCAAGAAAGTATTCTCCCACAACTCGATGCTACCGATGCTCTCGCTGCAGCACTATGTCACTTCTACGAATCTTCTAAGCCTATTTCTTCGTCTAAGGCTTCTTCTTGGAAGGCTTTTATCGCCCAAAACCCCGACAAAGTGAAAAAGTGAAATAAATTATCGCAAACGCCGTTATCATAATAAATACTTTAATTATGAAGCATCTGCCATTTCTCCTTATTTGCTCTTTATTTGCCTCGTCTGCCGGCGCCGCTTCGCTTTCAGTCGACGGCTCTCAAGTTGTGGAAATTCAGCCCGAACCATCTACCGGACTGCAATCTGTATATGTGATTGAGAATGCTTCTGCATCCACAATCTACTACACTTCTTCCGGCGGAAATGTAGTGTGGCAACGCTTCAGCAACCTCGGCGGCGGATATGCCGAAGAAATCACTCCTCAACGCAATGGCTCGCGATATTCAATCGTGCCAAACCAAGGTGATATGGGATACATCATTACCGAAGACTCCAAGCAAACCTGCTTTTGGGTAGTGGACTATGCTCAGCACTCCTACCACATATCCAACATCTCTTTCGGCGAAAGCGATTGCAATCGCGCCATTCTTCTGGCCGACGGCTCTGCCGACGCAATCGCTTATTACTCTGTCAACGGCCGTCGTATCGTCCTCAGTCGCGACATCCAAGTGGAGTATTATTCTATGACTTACAACGAGGAAACCACCGAATTTGAACAATCTCGAACCACTGCATCAATTGACGATATCGATGGCCAATTTTCCGTGCCCGCTCCATTGTGCGACACTCAATTCACCATTTCCCCCGACCGCTTCGAACGCCAATGGGGTTATGGCAACTATATCTCTACTTCAACATTCTCTGCAGTGGCTATCGACGCTCGTACTTCCGCTCAACAAACCGAACGCGAAGTTGACAACGAAAAGCCTCTTGAAGCCGAATTAGGCGGCTCTGCCCCTTGCGAAATCTCTTTCAAAGCCGCTCTTACCGATGCCGCTATCTTCCACCGATGGGAAATCTCCTCCGACTCTCAATTCGACACCGTTGACCTTCAATACAACGACTCTGAATTTACTTACACCTTCACCGAAGCCGGCACCACATACGTGCGATTAGTCGCTAACAATGCTGATGCAACCTGCGAATACATCTCCGACACTTACACCATCTCTATCGGCGACTCGCAACTCGAATGTCCCAATGCCTTCTCACCCGGTGCCTCTGAAGGAGTCAACGACATTTGGAAGGTCTCGTTCCGCTCCATAATCGAATTCGATTGCCATATCTTCAACCGTTGGGGCAAAGAAATCATTCATCTCACCGACCCATCGCAAGGTTGGGATGGACGTTTTAATGGCAAACTTGTACCGTCAGGCACTTACTTCTATGTGATTAAAGCACGCGGCTCCGACAATCGAGATTATAATCTGTCGGGACACATCAACATCGTTAATTCTCGCACTCAAACCTCTTCTTCAGCATCGGATCCGGTAGAATAACAACCTTTTTCACCGAAAATTTTATTCTCTGAATAAAATTTCGTAATTTTGCATTTCAATTGTAATACACAGCAAAATGATTAAGCGTTTCTTCCTTTATATCATCTGCATCAGTGCTTTCACCTCTGCTTTTGGCTTCGAACCTGCTGATAGCACTGCATCCATTATTGACCGCCTCAACAGCCATCCTTCGGTGTCGATCAACATCCCCAACGGCTTGCCCGACCGATTGATTCAGGCTCCTGAACAAGCGACGGAAGAAGAAACTCACCAATCTACCGCCAACCATCGCGTAGGTTATCGCGTGTTGGCTTTCGATGACAATACTCCCTCAACTGCTCAGCATGCCGCCCAGGCTCGAAAGCAACAAATCGCTTCGCGCTTCCCGGAATTTGCCGTGTATGTGCAATTCAACTCTCCGTATTGGCGCGTCAAAGTAGGCGACTTCCGCACTCGTTCCGACGCCGAAAATGCCCTCGCCGCTATTCGCCAAGCCTTCCCCCAATTTTCTTCGCAACTTCGCATCGTGCGCGACCGCATAAATACTTCGAAATGAACCAACTACCCAACTACTCCAACGACGATCTCAAACGCATTGATGCAATCGCCGACCACATCCACAGCATCATAGAACTCCTTGGAGAAGACTCTGCCCGGCAAGGCCTCCTCAAAACACCTCATCGAGCCGCTAAAGCCCTATATTACCTTACATCGGGCTACCGATCCGATGCTCAAGCCGCTATGTCGCAAGCCCTCTTCGACCACGAAGGCTCGCAAATCGTGTCGGTTCGAGATATCGAATTCTATTCTATGTGCGAGCATCATATCCTACCTTTTTTCGGCAAAGTGTCCATAGCATATATTCCTTCCGAAAAAATCGTGGGCCTAAGCAAATTGGCTCGCGTGGTTGATATTTGCGCACACAAACTCCAAGTCCAAGAACGTCTTAGCGCTGAAATTTGTCACCACATCCAGCAAGTCCTCCAGCCCGAAGGCGTGTTGGTAGTGTGTCACGCTCAGCATCTCTGCATGAAAATGCGCGGCGTGGAAAAACAAGACGCTTTTACCACCACCATTCACCATTGCGGCGTTTTCTCTTCCGACCCGCAACTCCGCGCCGAAACTCTCGCTATCCTCAAAAATTCATAACGCTCTTGTATGCGTTTTTTGCCCTTTTATTTGGCAAAATGGCAGAAAAATCGTAAATTTGCACTCGATTTATGCGGCAGTAGCTCAGTTGGTAGAGCATTGGCTTCCCAAGCCAAGGGTCGCGGGTTCGAACCCCGTTTGCCGCTCTTTTCAAATCCAATAAATACAATACAAAATGAGAAAAAACATTGTTGCCGGCAACTGGAAAATGAACACCACTGTAGCTGAAGGTGTTGCTCTTGCCAAAGAAGTCAACGACGCTCTCGCTCAAAACAAAGCCAATTGCGACGTTGTAATCTGCGTTCCCTTTACTCACCTCGCATCCGTTGCCGCCGTTATCGACCAAAATCTCCTCGGCCTCGGCGCTGAAAACTGCGCTGACCACACTTCCGGCGCTTACACCGGCGAAGTTTCCGCTTCTATGGTCGCTTCAACCGGCGCTAAATACGTTATCCTCGGCCACTCCGAACGCCGCCAATACTACGGCGAAACCTCCGCTACTCTCCGCGAAAAAATCGCCCTCGCTTTGGCCAACAACCTCACACCCATCTTCTGCATAGGTGAAGTCCTCGCTGAACGCGAAAACGGCACCTACAACGACGTTGTGAAAGCCCAAATCGAAGAAGCTCTCTTCGACCTCTCCGCTGAAGACTTCTCCAAACTCGTTCTCGCTTACGAACCCGTTTGGGCCATCGGCACCGGCAAAACCGCTACCGCCGACCAAGCCGAAGATATGCACGCGCACATCCGCGCTACCATTGCTGCTAAATACGGCCAAGAAGTAGCCGACAACACCTCAATCCTCTACGGCGGCAGCTGCAAACCCTCCAACGCTGCAGAACTCTTCGCCAAACCCGACGTTGACGGCGGCCTCATCGGTGGCGCTTCCCTCAAATGCGCCGACTTTATGGGCATCGTTTCCGCTTTCTAATCTCCACCATCAATACCACCTCCAAGCCACGGCTTCCCCATCAGCCGTGGCTTACTTTTTTCTCCCGCCACCACCCGCACCCGTCCACCGCGTCCATCCGCGGGGCGGTTCGGTGGCGAGGCGGGAGCCGAGTGGCGCGGAAGCGCCTCATCCACGATACCAACGGCGGTGACGCAACAGATGTAGCGCCATGAATACCGCAATGACATAGCCTAACTTGCCATGGAGACTATCACGCTTAGCCGGCAAAATCGCCGCTGCGGAGGGCTTCCTGCGCCTGTCGCTGTTGCTACGACTCATTCATGAACCCTGCACCACTAAAACCACCGCCACCTTATCCATGCCGCAAGCCACCACTGCCAATATGGCTACCAAAACTCCCATTGACCGAGCATTTCGATTCATCTACGATAACCTTACCGAGCAGTTTTCGCTCAGCGATGTGGCAAAATATGCCGGCCTGACACAATCAGCGCTCTGTCGAGCCTTCAAACGCACTACCGGCTTGACTGTCTGGCAATTATGCTCGCGTTTACGAATTGAGTACGCCTGCCGTCTCCTGCTTACCACCGACTTCGACGTCGCACAAATAGCCTACGCCTCCGGCTTCAACTTCTATCCTTACTTTTGCGCTCAATTCAAAGCCCACACCGCCCAGACTCCAACCCAATACCGCCAAAAATCCACCTGGTAATCTCAACGCCGCGAGTCGTTTGGTGAGGCAACTCCGCCACATTTATCAATAGGAACGGTTGAAGCGCAATAGTAAGCGGTTGCGCTTAGAAGCGGACTTTTGTGGCGGTGGAACCGCTGCGACGGATGTAAATTTGTCCGTGTTGAGGATTGGTTATTTCTACTCCTTGCAGGTTGAAGAAGTGTACTTCACCTTCATTATAGTCCACTGCGATGTCGTGTTTGCCACCTTGGCCAATGGTGATTACCGACGCTTTATAATTGTTCCAAATCTTGCCGGTATCGTCGATGGCTGTGCCCCACAGAGGTGAGGGGATAGTGATTACATTGTCCACGTATGTGGCATTATGTCCGCCGGCTATCACTTGCTCGCGTGTGCGCCCATTGGCCAAGAGGTAGGTGCCTCCATCGGTGATGAAGAATGGCATTATATCGTTGTCGCGCCGCGCGATAAATCCGGAGAATTGGGGTTGCATTGTCACAAACTCGGGGTCGGTCACATCAAACACGATGCGCACATTCGATGCGCTGAGGTTCTCGGTGTAGAGTTCGTAATCGGGGTTGCGGAAGGGGCTGATGATGGCTATAAGGTTTGGATTATCCTGATTCATTGCTACTTCACATGCTACAGGATGCTCTTCCGGTACGAGAGAATTGCCATTGTCATCATCCCAGCCGGGCAGTATCCAACCATCTGCTAAAGTGGCGGTGCCAATCACGTCCCAATTGGCGGCATCAGCCTCAAAACCATCGGGTAGGGTGATAATTGCGGGGTAGGAGGGATCCCAAGCCTTGATGGCATGGTCGCAGGTGGTGCCCATAGTGGGTTGGGGGATGTATATAGTATTGCCGGCACGAGTCGCCGCACATTTGAGCACGTTAATTACCTCGCGCTGTTGCCCCATATTATACATATATGTGCCCATATCACTGATATAGTAGGGGTATTGACCCGATGGCTGACTGTCGTCGGCATCGGTAAATCCGCAATATTGAGGCTGAATGATTACGAAGGTGTAGTCGCGAGCATCAATGATGATATCGCAAGCGGTTCCGTCGAGGTTGAATTCGCTCAAATGAAAGTCTTTACCGCCAAATGGGTTCACAAGTTTGTACATTCCGGGACAGTCGATCGACTCCTCCACCGCCACCTCAAACGGGCATGTGTTCGGGTCGATTTGCTTGCCATTATCATCGACGTAGCCGGGGGTAATCCATCCATCAACCACAGTGGCATACCCTATCGACTTCCATTCTAATTGTGCTGAAGCTGTAAGAGCAGAAAGTAAGCATAAAGAAATAAATAGGTGAAATTTTCTCATAAGTATGGTGTTTTTTTAATCAATGTGCAAATTTAAGCAAATAATTCGAGCCGTAATTGTGTCCTTGCTGCTTTTGGCAGTGGTATTGCCCGTGTCGGTTTATGTGGTCGTTTCCACACCTTGGGCCCAAGAACAACTACGAACTATTGCTTCAAATGAACTGTCTAAAGTTCTTGGTACAGAGGTATCTATAGGCAAAATTATATACCATCCCTTTAACACTATCCAACTCGAAAGCGTAGCCGTTAACGACGACAATGGACGCACTGCTTTATCCGTGGCCAAAGTTGCCACACGCTTTGAACTCTGGCACTTTATCCGCTCGCGCAAATTCATTTTCGACTACGCATTAATCGATGGGCTTGATGCTCAAATCTACCGTGCTTCGAAAAGTTCTCCACTCAAT
>SFNM01000082.1 GCA_004552725.1 Bacteroidales bacterium
AACAGGCTCAAAAATCGCCACCTGAACCTACACTTTTCGATTAGGTGGGCTTACTTTTTGAAAAAGAAAGTCCGGAGTCTGGTTTTAAGGGACTTCGGAGAGATATTCTGTGTCCTTCTAAGTTTTACCGGACAGCAATAATCTATTTTACACCCCATCGTTGTTGCTGACGTTGCTCCATGGTTGCTTCGGCAGAGTTGTCGGCAGGCACCCATAAGCGCAAGCCTTTGAGGGCATCGGGAAGGAATTGTTGTGGCACGAAATGGCCGGGATAATCGTGTGAATATTTGTATTCCACGCCGTAGCCGAGTTTTTTCATCAAGGCAGTTGGTGCGTTGCGAAGATGAAGTGGCACGGGCAAGTCGCATGAACGAGAAACTTCGGCCATAGCCTCATTGATGGCCAAGTAGGCGGAGTTGCTTTTGGCTGAAGTGGCCAAATAGATAGTACACTCCGATAGCGGGATACGACATTCGGGCATACCGATTTTCATAACGGCGTCGTAGGTGGCATTGGCCAAAAGGAGTGCGTTAGGATTGGCCAAGCCGATGTCTTCGGCAGCGGAAATCACCAATCGACGAGCCACAAACTCGGGGTCTTCGCCGCCGGCGAGCATACGCGCGAGCCAATAGACAGCAGCATCGGGGTCGGAACCACGGATACTCTTTATGAAAGCGGAGATGATGTCGTAGTGCATTTCGCCGTCGCGGTCGTAAGCGGCGGGATTGCTTTGCAGGCTTTTGCTTACGATTTCGTCGTTGATTACAATAGGCTGATTTGCTTCGGCCGACTGTTCAAGCAAGTCGAGAATATTGAGCAACTTACGAGCATCGCCACCGCTATATCGGAATAGAGCGGCTGTTTGTTGCACATCAACGGTGCGATTCGTGAGTACTTCGTCGGTATTAATGGCGTGTGTAAGAAGTTGCTGAAGTTCTTCTTCAGAGAGCGGTTTGAGCGTGTAAACAGCGGCTCGAGAGAGAAGAGGGCGAATTACTTCGAAGGATGGATTTTCGGTGGTAGCGCCAATTAGAGTGACTGTGCCGTCTTCGACAGCGCCGAGAAGGCTGTCTTGTTGGCTCTTGCTGAAGCGGTGGATTTCGTCGATAAACAAAATAGGACGTGCTCCGGCAAAAATACCGGAGCCTTCTTTGCGGCATTGGTCGATGACCTCGCGCACATCCTTCACTCCTGAGGTTACCGCCGAGAGAGTGTGGAATGAGGCTTCGGTAGCGTTGGCGATGATGCGAGCGAGCGTAGTCTTCCCTACTCCGGGTGGCCCCCAAAGAATGAAAGAGGCGACGCGACCTGAATCAATCATACGGCGTATGATACCATCGGGACCAACCAAGTGCCGTTGGCCGATATAATCGTTGAGAGAAAAGGGGCGAAGTCGTTCAGCGAGCGGTTTTAGAGCCATATACGAAAGAATTATAAGGGTGCGCACCGAGTGGTGCGCACCCTTAATGATGTTGAGAAGTTTAATTAGTTTTCACCGAGGAGGGCTTTAACAGCGTTGAGTTTTTCAGCGTATATAGCCAACTGTTCATCGTCGGGTTGGACTTTGCTGTAATAAACCCATGCAAACATATATGCTTCTTTGTAGAGGCTGAGGCAGTTATTGGGGTTATTGGCGTCGGCATTTGCGGGATCCTGATCGAGGAGTTGGATCATGTCGTTGTAAGTGGCAATTGCTTCGGCATTGGGTTGACGTTCGGGATCACCGGCAATGAAGAGGCGAGCCTTACGTTGGAAAATAACGGGGTTGGGCTGAGCCTTTTCCATTACATGGTTGATGTATTTGATACCATTTTCAGAGGCAACTTTGCGAAGTTCGAGATCCTCAACGGTAGCAGCAACCAAGAGCCAACGAGTACTTGCAGTCATGTAGTCGCCAAGTGCAGCATCGGGATTGAGAGCCAAGTAACGGTCGTAGAGTTCAGCCGCTTTGTTATATGTTTCTTGGTTCTTAGCGTAGACGTTGGATAGAGTGAGGATAAGGCCGGAGTCTTCGGGGAATACTTTGAGAGCACCTTCGAGAGCGTCGAGCGATTCTGCTTCGCGACCGAGTTGGCTGAGAGCATCAGCATAAACAACATAGTCGTTGGCATTGAATTTATCAGCGGGGAAAGCAGCGAAGAAAGCAGCGGAGTGATTGGCAGCATCTTCGTAACGTTGGAGTTGGGATTCGCAAAGGATGCGAACGCGTTGACATTGGAAGTTGTCGGGTTGAACAGCGAGGACTTCGTTTGCTACGCGGAGAGCGCCTTCGTAATCTTCACCGTAAAAAAGGAGCACGGAGTAGCGAGCCTTGTCTTCGGGGAAGTGGTTGGGGTTTTGGATGTAGCGGCCATACTGTTCAGCGGCTTTTTTCCAATAGTTGGCGTTGAAGTATTTCTCGGCGAGTTCGCGTTGAGCGAGCGCGGAGTTGGGTGCGATGCGAAGGAATTCTTCGAGTTTAGCAATAGCGAATTGGGGGTTGATATGGAAATAGCAGTTGGCATATTTCACATAACCTTCGGGGTTTGTATTATCGTAACTGATAGC
The DNA here is from genome assembly GCA_004552725.1 of Bacteroidales bacterium. Taxonomy (GTDB): domain Bacteria; phylum Bacteroidota; class Bacteroidia; order Bacteroidales; family Muribaculaceae; genus CAG-873. Next base: position 2,548 of record SFNM01000082.1, read on the forward strand.
CATTTCGTATTTGCCTGCAGCGCCACCGAAGTCGCCATTAGCAGCGAGCATATCACCTTCGAGAATGTAGATTGAGGGTTCTTTGTGCTTGGAGTCCTTGTGTGCTTTGTCGAGAAGTTTTTGGATGTCGGTAGCATAAGCCACGGGGTCTACATTGTAATAAGCGCGAGCGATAGCGACGAGGACTTCATAGTCTTTTTTAGCCAATCGTTGTGCTTCTTTAAAGTAGTCTTTAGCAGCTTTGGCGTCGTTGTTGGCGAGAGCCACAACGCCGAGGCCAACATAGTTGTATGGGCAAGTAGCGTCGGCTGCTTGACCTTTGTTGAAAGCAGCGAGGGCCGCGTCTTTATCACCAAGGGCGAAGTAAGTTTGACCGAGGTAATAATTAGCAAGCGCTTGATTTGTAGACGGGTTGCTCATGGTATTGAGCAAGATGGTCTTGGCGTTTTCGTATTGTCCGGCTTTGTAGTATTCCACACCGTCCTGATAGCCTTGACTTTGAGCTGATACCAGCATTGTGCCGGCCATCAGCATAGCAAAAAGTGCTTTGAATTTCATATCTTATTTGATTTGATTTATTTGATTACTTATTTGAGTTCAACAACTTGGATGCGTGAAGCGCGAGCTGGCAAGATGCCTGTTTTCATAATAATCTTTTGCCCGATGTTACCGGTGACAAAAGCGTAGAAGCCTCCTGCAAGTGAGCCGCTGGCGCCGGTAGTGTGCATATAAATCTGACGGAATAGAGGATATGTGCCGTCGAAGATATTCTGCTGGTATGGTTTGTAAGCGCGAGCGCCTTCGCGAGGATAGATACTGAGGACTTTGACGTCTTGCGAGAGTGTTGCACCTTCCACAGGCTCTTCGTTGAGCACTTGCTCGGCCAATTCTTTAGAAGTGAGGTCGGCAGAGGCCATATCAGTAGTAATCCAACTAACGCCGAGAACGCCGATAGCGTTTTTGTGCTCTTTGACTGCTTTGAACACGCCTTGAACACTACCTTGAGCGTAAACATTCGGACCAAGTTCTTTGCCATTGAGCAGAGAATCGCGCATATATGCTACTAAGGAAGAGGATTTGTGGTCGAAAACTACGGAAATTTCGCCGATATCAGTGGGCCAAACGTCGTTCCAATCGCGTACACGCCCGGAGAGGATGTCGGCCAACTCGTCGAGAGTAAGTTTGCCAACGGGGTTGGCGGGATTAACGATTAGAGCCACAGCATCGACAGCAATTTTAGAAGAGCGGACGTTGCGGTTCTTGTTTTTGATAATTTCACGTTCGCGGTCGGTAAGGTCGCGAGAAATGATGATTGTACGAGTGTTCAAACTGAGCAGAGAGTCAAGGGCTTCAGTTTGAGTGCCGTAGCGAGCCAAGATGTGAGCGTCGGGATATTGATATTCAAACACATCGACTTCTTGGCGCATAATATTTTCGAAAGTGTTATCGCAAAAGATGGTAGTAGATCCCGTAGTGTGCGAATTCGCGTCCTTTTCATACTTAAGGCAACCGGTCAATGATGGAAGCATCACGGCTGCGAAGCCAATCAATATAGATATATGCTTATTCATCTTCGTTATAGCGATTAAGGTCTTTGTAAGCGCGCCAACCGCGGAAGATACCGTAGGCGACTAAAATGGGGAACATCATATATCGAACCCAGTCGTAACTTGGTGCCCAATCAAAGAAGTTGATTAACAATAATATGCCCATGCCGACATATACGCACACCATAAATAATCCGAATGAAAATCCAAGGATTTTGGAAGTAGGAGGTAAGGTGCGTCGCTTAGGTCTTTCAGGCATTTTTAATTCGTTATCGCTCATTGTTGCGGATATCTTTTGTAAGTTTGTTCAAAGTTAGGTATTTTGTATTAATTGGCCAAGTGGTAGTGCGAAAATTTTTGTTAAAAAGCCACTATTTTTCCAATTTTTCCACAAAATGGGCATCGGGAGCCAATCTTGAGCCTCGCAACCATGCTTCCGTATCCATGGCTTTCTTGCCGGCGGGTTGTATTTGAAGTACTTCAATGGCGGTGCCATCGGCGCAAGCAACCACCAAGCGCTTGTCGGCGCAAAGGATTTGGCCGGGCTCTGCACTCGGGAGGCCGTTGACTTTGCGAGAGAGCATAATTTTGCAGGAAAGTTGATTATCGGAGCCGTTGCATAGCACGGAGCGAGCAGCAGGATAAGGCGAAAGGCCGCGGATGTGGTTATGGACTTCGGAGGCCGACTTTGTCCAATCAATAACGCAGTCGTCGCTAAAAATTTTGGGAGCGGGAGTTGCTTCGCGTTGGGCAAGGAGTTGGTCTTGTGGTATTGGAGTGAGGTCGCCGGCAATGATGTGGTCGACGGTTTGGATAGTGAGGTCGGCACCGAGAAGCATAAGGCGGTCGTGGACCGAGCCAACGGTTTCATCTTCAGCGATTTCAATGCTTTGTTGCTGGAGGATGTCACCGGTGTCGATTTCGTGCTTGAGCATGAATGTGGTGACACCGGTTTGAGAGTCGCCATTCATTACAGCGCGGTTGATGGGAGCGGCACCGCGGTATCGTGGCAAAAGCGAGGCGTGGAGGTTGAAAGTACCCAATGGCGGCATTTGCCACACTTCACGAGGAAGCATACGGAACGCAATGACGATAAACAAGTCGGCACTTAGCGAGCGCAATTCGTCGAGAAATTCAGGGTCGCGGAGGCTGACCGGCTGCATCACTTTAAGATTATGAGCTACAGCATATTGTTTCACGGCAGATTGTAGAAGATGATGGCCGCGCCCGGCAGGCTTATCGGGCATGGTAATCACACCGACAACATTGTAACCGCCCTCGACGAGGCGATTGAGGCTTTCGACAGCAAATTCAGGCGTGCCGAGAAAAACTATTCTTAAATCTTGCTTAGTCATTGGTTGATGGTGTTTGGAATTGTTCGGCTGCATGTGCCAATTCGAGCCAAAGGCGCTCGTCGGGCACAGGCGCAGTGATACTGATTGGAATGTGCTTCACCGGGTGTTCAAATTCGATATGGCGAGCCAAGAGGGAGATAGAGCCATCGGGATTTGAGCGTTTGTCGCCATACTTGAGGTCGCCACGAATAGGGCAACCTATGGCGCTGAGTTGTACACGGATTTGGTGTTTTCGACCGGTCAAAAGATTGATTTCCAAGAGATTGAAGTTCTCGCCTTGAGCGAGAAGATTATAGCGCAGGCGGGCTTCTTTAGCACCGGGTTTGGGACAAAGGTGGGCTGTAGACTTGTTGATACGCTCCACAGTTGTGATGAAGTGAGTCAATTCGCCTTGTTGCTGCGGGGGCACACCGCGAGTGAGCGCCCAATATGTTTTGTGAATTTGACCGAGGCGCAACATTTCGTTGAGTCGAGATAGTGCTTTGGATGTTTTGGCAAAGATAACTACACCGCCCACCGGACGGTCGAGTCGATGTACAACACCGAGAAACACGGCGCCGGGTTTAGCGTCGCGATGTTTGATGAACTGTTTGAGGGTTTCTACAAGGGGTTCATCGCCGGTTTTGTCGCCCTGAACTATCTCGCCGGGGCGCTTATTATAAATAATAATGTGGTTGTCTTCGTAAAGTATGCGGTTTTCAATCATATTGACAAGTACAATGCGCCGCTTAGCCCGTAGAGCCTTGCGACGCATTGAGGTTGTTTAGTCTATGCAGGGAAAAACATTATATTCCGAGGTCGTGCTTGATAGCATCGATTTTAGCCTTGGCGGCTTCGATGCAAGATTCGTATTGGTCTTTCGAAGCCATGGGCAGGTGCACTTCCACGTAGAATTTGATTTTGGGTTCAGTGCCGGAAGGACGGACAGATACTTTGGAGCCGTCTTCGGTGAAGAATTGGAGCACGTTGGAGGTACAGGGGAAGTCGAGGTCTTCAACTTTGCCACAAGCACAGGTGGCTTTGAGGGTTTGGTAGTCCTTCACCCACTTAACCTTGCTGCCGCCGAGCGAGGTGGGCGGAGTAGCGCGGAAGTCGGCCATCATTTGGGCGATTTCTTGAGCGCCGGTGCGACCTTTGCGCACAACGGAGATACCTTCTTCGCGAGAGAAGCCGTTTTGCATATAGATGTCGAGGAGCATTTGGTTGAAGTCGAGACCGCGGTCTTTGGCCCAAGCGCATACTTCAGCCATCAAAGAGATAGCCGATACAGCGTCTTTGTCGCGTGCGAAGTCTTCTGCGAGGAAACCGTAACTTTCTTCACCGCCGCCGATATAGCGTTCTTTGCCTTCGAGGTCGCGGATTACGGAAGCAATCCACTTAAAGCCTGTGTAGCAGTCGTACATCTTGATGTTGTTGTTTTCGGCGATGCGTTTGATAGTTTCGGTGGTGACGATGGTCTTGACTATGAATTCGTTGCCTTTGAGGCGACCGAGTTCGCGATTACGTTGCATAATGTAATTGAGCAAAATCATCACGATTTGGTTGCCGTTGATGAGCACGTATTCGCCGGAGTTGTCGCGGATAACGCAACCGATGCGGTCGGCGTCGGGGTCGGAAGCCATTACAATATCAGCATTTACTTCCTTAGCCTTTGCGATTGCCATAGCCATAGCGGAGGGCACTTCGGGGTTGGGAGATTCCACGGTGGGGAAGTCGCCGGATGGTACGTCTTGTTCGGGAACGTGGATGATGTTTTCGAAGCCGTAGTTGCGCAACGAAGCGGGGATGAGGTCAACGCCTGTGCCGTGGATAGGAGTGTAGACAATTTTGAGGTCTTTTTGGCGAGCGCACACTTCCGGGTCGAGTTGCAGTTTCTTGATTTCTGCGAGGAAAGCATCGTCAACTTCTTTGCCAACTATTTGGATGAGATCGGGGTTGGCTTCAAACTTGATTTCTTCTACAGAATGGATGCGGTTTACATTGTCGATGATGTTGACATCGTGGGGAGCAATGATTTGCGCGCCATCTTCCCAGTATGCTTTGTAGCCGTTGTATTCTTTGGGGTTGTGAGAGGCGGTGATGTTCACGCCACTTTGACAACCGAAGTAACGGATAGCGAACGAGAGTTCGGGAGTGGGACGGAAAGAGTCGAAGAGATATACCTTAATGCCGTTGGCGGAGAACACAGCGGCAACGACTTCAGCGAATTTGCGCGAGTTGTTGCGCACGTCGTGACCCACGGCCACGGAGATTTGGTCGCGGTCTTTGAATGCTTCTTTGAGGTAGTTGGCGAAGCCTTGAGTAGCAGCGCCAACGGTGTAGATGTTCATGCGGTTAGAACCCGGGCCCATGATGCCGCGGAGGCCGCCGGTTCCGAATTCGAGGTCTTTATAAAAGCACTCAACTAATTCGGTGGAGTCTTCGGCATTAAGGAGGGCTTCCACTTGAGCGCGAGTTTCAGCGTCGTAACAAGGAGCGAGCCATTGCTGTGCTTTGGCGCGCACTTGCTCCAAGAGTTCTTGATTTTTGTTGTCCATGTGCAGTTATGAGGTTGTTTTATGTAGATTATTCATTGATTTACAAAACCATTGCAAAGATAGCAATTTTCGCAGAAACTGCCAAAAAACCTTCTAAAAAAATCAGACGATTGCATAAAAGTGTCCATTTACACATCCTTCGCGAGAATCACAATAAAACTGGGTATTTATCAACAATTGGATTAAACACTTGATAAACCATAAAAAGTCCAAAGCATGATACGGCATATGAATACTACAAAATGTCACAACTGACAAGTAATTATAAAGAGCGAACAACTCGCACACAGTAATTGTCACTTTTGTTAAAGTAGGAGATATTGCCGCGGTCAAGTTCGAAACACCATACCTTAGAGTCATTGCGTTCGGAACAGGTCCAACACCACCATCCAGGATCGTCATCATATCCAAATACTTTGATAGCACAGCAAATATCTTCATATTGATTAGCCATAGCAATGCCTTCATCTTTAGTCGGTATACGCCAACTTCCGCCCAGAAGATTGACCAACTCTATTGCCCCCTTCCATGTCAAATATTGAAGAAGACCATGAAATACACCTTGGCTATGATACTCCATTGTCAATTTTGCTATAAAGTTTTGACCATTGTATTGAATAACTAAGCCTATCTTA
>SFNM01000011.1 GCA_004552725.1 Bacteroidales bacterium
CTCGCGGCTCTTTCGTGTCCGAGATGAGATTCGAACTCACACAGCATTTCTGCCACTACCCCCTCAAAGTAGCGTGTCTACCAATTCCACCACCCGGACATGGTTTCTTAGGGGTTTAGAGCGAAAAACGGGACTCGAACCCGCGACCCCGACCTTGGCAAGGTCGTGCTCTACCAACTGAGCTATTTTCGCAGTTGATGCCTTAACGGCTTTTGCGAGTGCAAAGTTAAGCATTTTCCCCCAATTGGCCAAATATTTTTACTGCGAAATGAAAAAAAACATCGAAATTTGGTTCGCCACACCAAATTTCGCATACTTTCACCTTTTCTCGTTGTATCTTTGCACAAAATCTTTTAATCTTACTATTATGACACACGATTTCTCAAACCTCACTTCCGTTCTTAGCCGTTGTAGCGATGACCTCGCCGCCAAAGTAATCGCTGAAATTCGTAACGCCATTGCCGACGCCCGAGAAGGCCTACGCCAACCGGCCACCAACCTCATGAAAATAACCTTCAACATCAAAAAAATCAAAGCCCAAAAAGCAACCGAACGCGCCGCTCGTCGCGCCGAGAAAAAAGCCGCAAAGCAAGCCCAAGCCGCCCAGGAGCCCGCGCAAGCCCCCATCCGCAATGAGTCCTGTGGTGAGGCGGAAGCCGAACTGCTCCCACCCACTCCGCTGCCTACCATCCCCTCCCCTGCCCGCTTATACATCAACGCTCCCATGGCCGGATACATCAAGCGCTGCTCCGAAGAAAACATCCAACACGTGCTCAACTCCTACATACATCTCCTCCTCACCGGCAGCGTATACGACACCCAAGCCGATGCTCGATACCTCAACAACTTCCTCTTCCTCGCCAAACGCGACAACATCATCTCCGACGGTACCGCCATCACCCAACAACAAATCGACAACTACCTCTACGACAACCCGGTAATACCATGCAACCGCGCCATGCGCCGACGCCTCGAACGCGCGGCCCACAAAAAAAACATTAAATAATCGCCTATAACAGCCATCCAACACAGAAAAATCATTAACTTTGCGAAAAATCCGGATTTATGAAACTCCAATTATTGATATTAGCGTTGCTCTTGCCTGTGATGACGGCGGCTCAGGAACTGACTCGTCCGCTCTCTGATGTTGACAGCACTGCTTCCGCTCAACCGGCCTTTGTGATACCATCTTTCGACTATACTCCGCTTCCGGTGGAAGTAACGCCTCCTATTTTGACACCATTGACTCTGCCAAAATTCGATGCCAACTCGTTGAAAACTTCCATCGCTCAACCCGGCACTGCCGTGCTATTCCGCCAACAAGGCTTCAGCATCTCGGCAAGCGGGGCACAACAACACATGCCCGGATTGATGGGCATTGAGGCAGGCAACATTCTATTACAACAAAACATCGGGCGCGTTACTATCGCCCTTAACGCTCAAGCACATAAATACGGATTTTTCAACGGATTGTCGCGACAATTCGGCCTCGGCGGCAATATCTCTTGGCAATTGAACGACCGCCTGTCGCTCCATGCTTTCGGCTCATACTACACCGCGCCCACCGGCTTCATTCCACCGGCAGTGGCCGGCTTCTTGGCCAATAAATCATACGGTGGATTTATCTCCTACGACCACGATAGTTGGGGCTTCGACTTAGGCGCACAAAACATCTATAATCCATCACTGCGCCATTGGGAGATGGTGCCGATTGTCCGACCATACATCATGATTAACGATGCGCCTATCGGCATCGACCTCGGCCCCATCATCTACCAACTGCTCAATTCAGCCGTAGGCTATCGACAAAACAATCCCACCATCGGCCCGCCAATCCCATAATCTTGGTTAGAAGGGGGTGTCGGACGGAGCGGAGGCAAGGTTGACACTTCCGCCGGCAAAGGGGTCGGTGATCGGGTCGCCGGCGGTAACTGTGGCGGCTGCAGTTTTGGCAAACGGACCTGAGGCGCTATCGCCTAAGCGCGAGCGCACTTCACCGCCGCTTACTGTGCCTTCGTCCCAGTTTTCGAAGCGCGCAAACATTGAGCGGAAGCGCATCTTCACATCGCCCACTGAGCCACTACGGTGTTTGGCGATGATAAACTCGGCGAGGCCGCGAATGTCATTGCCCTCGGCATCCTCACCGGAGCGCAGGTAGTACTCGGGACGGTGGATGAAACACACCATGTCGGCATCCTGCTCGATGGCGCCGGATTCGCGCAAGTCCGACAGTTGCGGTCGCTTGTTGTCGGTACGCGATTCCACCGAGCGGTTCAACTGCGACAGCGCGATGATGGGAATTTCCAACTCCTTGGCCAACTGCTTGAGCGAGCGCGAAATCATACTTACTTCCTGTTCGCGCGAACCGTATTTCATGCCGGAGGCGTTCATCAACTGCAGATAGTCGATGATTATCATTTTGATATTCTTCTCGCGCACTAAGCGACGGGCTTTGGTGCGCAATTCGAAAATTGACAACGATGGAGAGTCGTCGATGTAGAGCGGTGCGCCAAACAAAGCATTGAGGCGGGCGAGGGTTTGCTGCCACTCGTAGTCGCTCAGGTCGCCGGATTTGATTTTGGCGCCATCGAGTTCGGCCACGTTTGATATCAGACGATTGACCAACTGCAACTTACTCATTTCCAACGAGAACACAGCTAGCGGCGTATTGAAATTCACGGCCATATTTTTGGCCATTGACAGCACGAACGCGGTTTTACCCATCGCCGGGCGGGCGGCGATGATGATAAGGTCGGAATTTTGCCAGCCGGAGGTGATTTTGTCGAGTTCGCGGTAGCCGGATTCGAGGCCGGAAAGACCGGAAGTGCGACTTTTTGCCACTTCCATAGCCTTGATGGCTTCGGTGATGACGGGGTCGATTTGAGTTACGTCTTTCTTGATATTGCGTTGCGAGAGGGTGAAGAGTTCGCCCTCGGTTTCTTGCATCACTTCCTCGATGTCGTTGCTTTCATCGAAAGCAGCCGCTTGCACCTTGGAGCCGAAGGAGATGAGTTCGCGTGCAAGAAATTTTTGCATCACGATACGAGCGTGGTATTCCACGTGGGCAGCCGAGCCGATGTTGGTGGTCAGTTCCACTATGTACGGACGACCGCCGGCCTGCTCAAGGGTGCCGTTTTTCTCCAACTGATTGATTACAGTGATGAAGTCGATGGGTTGCTGCGAAGCGCCAAGGGTTTGGATAGCCTCGTAGATGAGCGCGTGGCGCGGGTCGTAGAACGATTCCGGGCGCAACATATCGCACACGGTGGTATATGCGTCCTTCGATATTAAGATTGCACCGAGCACGGCGGCCTCAATGGGGGTGTCGCTGGGCGGACGATGGCCGGCGAGGTCGATGGCATCGGTTGGCTTATTTGATTTCTTGGTGAAGCGTGAGTCTTGCATATTATTGCAGTCGGAAGTTATATCCTACAGAAATTTCAATGGAAGTGGAGCGTGAGGCGCTGAATGTATCGGCCTTTGACGAGGGAAATATGTTGCCGAGGCCGAAGTAATAGCGCGCTTCGAGCGTGATTGAGCGGCGTGGCGAAAGATAGTACTCGCAACCGACTCCGGCGGTGATGCCGTAGTCGAACTTATTCTTCACCTCCATTGCCAATTGCTCTGTATGGCGCTGACGCTCGGGCCAATCGGTCACCGACTCCAAGTTGTTGTAGTCGAAATTGGCGCTCTTCGACTCACTTATCATATAACTGAACTCAGGACCGAGGTTGATGATAGCCTTGAACCGCTTGCCGCCGAACGAGATATGTGTCAGAATGGGCAGATTGATGAATGTGAGTGTACGCGAGTATTGCAGCTGTGACTCTTCGAAATCTTCTTTCCAGCCACGTTGCACCCACCCGAGTTCGGCCAAGATACCTACATGGCGTTCTTCAGCATAACGAATTTGGACAGCTCCGGTCGAACCGAGTTTCCACCCTTGCGGCACCGACGGCGAGATGTCTTGCTTGGCCATGGTGACACCGCCACGAACGCCCCAACTGATGTGAGGCACATAGTGCGACTGCGCCGATGCCGGCAACACGGCCACTACCGCCAGCGCCATCAGTAGCAGAATTTTATTGTATAGTGATTGACACATTGTTGTCGCTATTGAATGTGATAATATACAGGGCTTGGTTTACGGGACCGCAACCGGGACGTTCCTCAAGGTCGTAGTCGAATTCAAACGATGATTGCAAGCCGGTGTGCGAACTATCTTCGCCTTGGCGGAATTGACCGTCGAAAGCCGACAAGGAGGTAATCAAATAGTTGGCCACATCGTAGCCCAACATAGCCTGCGAGGGCACCATATCAGTAGGTGCACATCCGTAGGTCTGCTTAAATTGATTTTGGAAGTCGACGACCGACGGTGCCGAGTCTTCGGCATAGAAACGAGAGTAAATCATTGCTCCAAGGCGATGCAATTCAGCCTTGGACTCACTGCGGAAAGCGGTCCAATCAGGATAGCCAACCAACGCCACGGATGTGGGGTCGACCTTAGCCTCGCGATAGGCCAACAATGCCGGTGCAAACTTATTAAACTCGCTCAACGAACCGGAGGCCGGTATAAATACATACATTCCGGCCGGGTCGAGTTCTTCCAATTCAGCGGATGTAAGCATATTGGAGAACATCACATCTATAGGGGTGATGCCCGCGGCCTCATAACGGCCACGCAAGTAATCGGTGAAAGCCATTTTTTCGCTGCGTCCACCACGACAAATCAAGAATACGGGAGTGTAGCCCATATATGCATCGAGGAACGCATCGGCAGCGCCTTCATACATCAACGAGGCCGGTATATTGCCTTGGTAAATGTTGGTATTCGCTTTGTAGGTGGTGTCTTGCACGGCAAACATATTAAGCACTTTCGCCTCGGATGAGAAGCCAACGGCATGAATACGCGCAAAGGCATCATCGCTCGGAATGAGCACGGTTGAATTGCGCACCACCTCGGTTGAAAGCAGCGAATCGGTGCGTTCTGCCGAGTTTTCAGTGTCGAAAATTGTAAGATGGATGGGCGACATTGAGTCTTTGCGTTGGTCGAGAGCCAACAGGAAACCGCGCACAAATTCCGTGGCCGAACGAGCCGGCTTGGCCTGACCTTCGGTATTGAGCATCAAAGGCAACATCAATGTGACATTGGCAGCCTCGGCATTGCTATAATCCTCCTCAACTTCAATCACCGGAGGCTGAGGCACATCAATGCGATAATCGGGCTCGGCCGGAGGAGTGATGATGCTATCTTCCGGTTCCTCTTCGGGCTCCACTTGCGGCTCGGCAATTACAGGCTCGGCTTGCACAGGCCGATCGGTGCGCGAAGGAGTCTGACCGCGCACGGGAGTGGTGGAAGCGTCTGCAATGCCGGAGCGAGAGCCTGGTATGGTGAGAATATCGCCATTGCGTATGCCCTGATCGGCCCACGGATTGAGAGCCACAATTTGGTCGGGCGAACAGCCGAAACGATGAGCCAACCCGAATAGAGTCTCACCCTTTTGCACTTTATATCGGAATGTCGGACCGGAATACTCCGGCAGCGGCGACGAAGCAGCCACGTCTGCCGAGGTTACAACCGGCTCCTCGGGTGAAGCCACTTCGGCAAATTGGTCTACCGGCAAAAAAATCGTCACGCCCTCGCGAATACCATCGGCCACACCGGGATTGTAGAGCAAAATGTCATTGCGAGTAACGCCTATTTTGCGAGCGATACTCAACACAGTTTCGCCTTTAGCGGCGGTATAATAGTAATAATCAGTCTTGTTTACCGTCTTAATCGGCAAATCTAATGCACTGGCTGTGAAAGAAGTAGCCACAGCCACGGCAATGAAAAAGAGGTGGAGAAAGCGTAGTTTCATTTTATCAAAAATAAATCAACCACAAAGATAAGAATTTTTCGCGTGATAGCCAAATTCGCATTCTAAGTTCAGCCGACAAAAGGCGCGTTAGGTCTACTTGTTTTCTTTAGAGGCTTTGATGGGTTCGGTGTGGATGCTTATGAGTGCGTTTTGGCCGAAGGCGTCGCGTAGGCGATGCTCAAGTTGGGTGGTGAGGTTGTGTGCATGGTTGAGAGAGATGTTGCCGTCGACGCGGATGTGCATGTCGATGGCCACTCGATTGCCGATATGGCGGGTGCGGAGGTGGTGAGGCTCGCACACGTCGGGGAGTGAAGCCACGATTTGGAGGATGCGTTGCTCATCTTCGGCAGGGAGGGCTTTTTCCAAGAGTTCGTCGAGGGCTGTTTTGAGCAAACGCCAACCCACACGCATAATAAACACTGACACTACGATGGCGGCGATGGGGTCGAGCACGCGCCATCGGTCGCCCAGGAATATAGCGCCGGCGATGCCGATGAGTGTTCCTACGGAGGATAGGGCGTCGCTACGGTGGTGCCAAGCGTTTGCCACCATAGCGGGTGAGTCGAGATGACGTCCGGCGCGAATGGTGTATTGATACACTGCTTCTTTGACGGCTATGGAGAGTACAGCGGCCCAGAGGGCTAACATCGATGGGCGCGGGATAATGGCACCGCGAAAGTGTGCGATAGTGTCGAGGGTGCCTTGCACCATAACATTGACACCCACACCGATGAGCACTAATGCGATGACGCAGGTGCCGAGGGTTTCGTACTTGCCATAGCCGTAGGTGAAGATGCGGTCGGCGGGACGGGCGGATATTTTGACGAATGCAATCACCACGATGTCGGTGATGAAGTCGGAGAGAGAGTGAATGGCATCGGCAATCATAGCCGAACTGTGGCCAAGCCATCCGGCAAGGAATTTAAGCAGAGTGAGAGCGAGGTTGGCGGCGGAGCCGATAAGTGTGACGCGGTAAATGCCATTTTGACGATTATCCATAGAGCAAAAAGTAAATGGACTGCAAAATTAGCAAAAAAAACGCAATCGCGCAATAGTAGTGTGCTTGGCCATCGCGAAGCAGGCGCGAGAAAGCCATCGCTAAATGTGCAAGCCTATCTAAAAGACCGGACAAAAGCGGCAGGCTCCGAATGTTTTATAATAGCAAAAGGCGAGCCGATGGCTCGCCTTTTGCATAAGTATAGAGGGGGGATTAGTGCTGGAGGTAGTTGGGGAGTTGGGCGGGGTCGAATGTGTTGATGAATTCGGCGTGGCGAGAGATTTCGGCAGCGGCGAGGTTCACGTACACGGTGAGGGATTTTTCGAACTTGGCGTCGCGGTTTGCATCGAGCAAAAGGAGGTAGCTCATCACCAAGTTGCCGGCCATTTCTACCAAGCGGCGAGCCATGAAGTCGGCATAAGCGGAATCTTCAACGGCGGAAACGTGTTCAACGGCTGCTACATATTTTTCGGTGAGCGCAGCGAGACGGTCCTTGATGGCTTGGAGTTCGGGGCGCACCTCGGTAGCGGCATAGGAGTCGATTAGGGCTTTGTAGGTGCCGGTGGTGACGTGGCGGATAGCAGCCACTACTTGGAGTTGGGTGGTACCTTCGTAGATGGAGGTGATGCGTGCGTCGCGGTAGAGGCGTTCGCAAGCGTAGTCCTTCATGAAGCCGGAACCGCCGTGGATTTGGATGCAGTCGTAAGCGTTTTGGTTGCAATATTCGCTACCGAGGCCTTTGGCCATGGGGGTAAGGGCGTCGGCCAGGCGGTTGTATTGCTTACATTCTTTGCGTTCGTCGGGAGTGAGTGTGCGTTCGCGAGCGATGTCTTCGTAGGCTTTGTAGAGGTCGACGTAGCGAGCGCACTCGTAAAGGAGTGTGCGGGAAGCGTCGAGTTTAGCCTTGATTACGGCAATCATTTCGGCCACAGCGGGGAATTCGATGATTGCTTTGCCGAATTGGCGACGGTCTTTGGCGTATGCCAGGGCTTCGCGGTAGGCGATTTCGGAGCAACCGACGCTTTGCGCGGCGATGCCGAGGCGAGCGCCGTTCATCAGAGCCATCACATATTTGATGAGGCCCATACGGCGGGAGCCGCAGAGTTCGGCGGGAGCGTTTTTGTAAACGAGTTCGCAAGTGGGCGAGCCTTTGATGCCCATCTTGTTTTCGATGCGGCGGACGGTTACGCCACCGTTGCGTTTGTCGTAGATGAACATAGACAGGCCGCGGCCGTCTTTGGTGCCTTCTTCAGAGCGAGCGAGCACCAAGTGGATGTCGCTGTCGCCGTTGGTGATGAAGCGTTTCACGCCGTTGAGCACCCAGGTGCCGTCTTCTTTCTGAGTGGCGCGGAGCATCACGGATTGGAGGTCGGAACCGGCATCGGGTTCGGTGAGGTCCATCGACATGGTTTCGCCTTCGCACACGCGGGGGATGAAGCGAGCGCGTTGGTCTTCGCTACCGAATTCGTAGAGTGTTTCGGCGCAGTCTTGGAGGCCCCATAGGTTTTCGAAGCCGGTATCGGCGCGCGACACGATGTCGGCGGCCATGATGTAGGGTGTGATTGGGAAGTTGAGGCCACCGAAACGGCGTGGCATAGCCATGCCCATTAGGCCGGCTTGACGGCAGGCTTTGAGGTTGTCAACGGTAGCGGAAGCGTAGTGAGCGCGGCCGTCGGAGCATGAAGCGCCTTCGTGGTCGACGGATTCGGCGTTTTCAGCGATGATATTAGCGCAGATGTCGCCAACGACTTCGAGCACGCGGGTGTAGTTGTCCATAGCGTCTTCGAAGTTGAGGGGAGCGTAGTCGAAGTTTTCGGCATCGGCAAAGTTGCGCTCTTTGAGCTCAACGATTTTGCGCATCATCGGGTGGTTGAGGTGATGCAGCAGGTCGGGATTATCTGTAAAAAAGTTAGCCATGGCTCTTACTTGGAGTTCTTCTTGTAATACTTAATGAGTTTTGGAACAACGTTTTCGATGTCGCCGGTGATAACGTAGTCGGCGATAGCGTTGATTGGCGCGTTGGGGTCGTTGTTGATAGAGATGATGATGGAGCTTTCTTGCATACCGGCGATGTGTTGGATTTGGCCGGAGATGCCGCAAGCGATGTAGAGTTTGGGGCGAACGGTGACGCCGGTTTGGCCGATTTGGCGTTCGTGTTCCACGAAGCCGGCATCAACAGCAGCGCGGGAAGCGCCAACTTCGCCGCCGAGAGTTTGAGCCAAGTCGTAGAGGAGTTGGAAGTTTTCTTTGCTACCAACGCCGTAGCCGCCGGCCACGATGATGGGGGAATTTTTGATGTTGACTTTTGACTTGGCGATTTGTCGGTCGATGATTTCGACAACGAAATCGGTGTCGGCAACGTATTTAGCGGGGTCAAGAGCGATTACTTGGCCTTTATAGTTGGGGTCGAGGACCTCTTTTTTCATCACGCCTTCGCGCACGGTGGCCATTTGTGGGCGACATTCGGGGTTAACGATAGTAGCCACGATGTTGCCGCCGAAAGCGGGGCGGATTTGGTAGAGGAGGTCGTGGTATTCGGTTTGAGTTTTAGCGGCGGTGTGGTCGCCGATTTCCAGAGCGGTGCAGTCGGCTGTGAGGCCGGAGTGGAGGGCGGAGGAAACGCGGGGGCCGAGGTCACGGCCGATGCAGGTGGCGCCCATCAAGCAGATTTGGGGATTGATTTCCTTGAAGAGGTTGATGAGCACGGCTGCGTGGGGGTTGGAGGTATAGGGATAGAGGCGAGCGTCGTCGACGGTGTAAACTACATCGGCACCGTAGGGGAAGATTTGCGATTCGATGCCGGCGAGGTTGGAGCCAACAACGAGGGCTTCGAGGCGGATACCGAGGCGGTCGGCGAGTTTGCGGCCTTTGGTAAGGAGTTCGAGGCTGACATCGGCAATGCGGCCTTCGTCGAACTCGCAGTAAACTACAAGATTGTTGTTATCTGCCATAGTTTTAATGATTTTTGACTTCGGCGATGCTAAAATTAGCCGATGGTGTGGTTAACAATAAGTTCTTTGATAAGGTCTTCGATTTGGGCGTCGTTGTCGTCGAGACGGCGAGCATCTTTGGCCACGAAGACTACGCTTTCCACGTTTTTCACCTTTGTGGGAGAGCCGGGGAAGCCGATTTGAGCGGGGTCGGCTTCAACGAATGCAGCGCCCCATTCTTGGATTTGGAGGTGAGCGCGAGCGTCAACGAATGCTTGCATATCCTCGGCGAGTTTGGCTTTTTCGCTGGGGGATACGGCGTATTTATATTTCATCAGGCGCTTTGCGTTGCGTGGGCGACATTCGGGAGCGGATCCGGTGACGGTCACTACGCATGGAAGGGGAGCAACAACGGTTTCGATACCGTGTTCGAGGCGGCGACGCACCACGATTTTGCCGTCTTGATTAAGAGTAACGTCTTCGGCGTAAGTAACTTGTGGGATGTTGAGTTTTTCAGCGATTTGGGGCACCACTTGAGCGGTGTCACCGTCGATTGCTTGGCGTCCGCCGAGGATGATGTCGTAGTTGCCGATTTTGCGAATAGCTTGAGAAAGGGAATAAGAAGTAGCAAGGGTGTCGGCACCGCCGAGAGCGCGGTCGGTGAGGACAATGCCGCAGTCGGCTCCACGGAAGATAGCTTCGCGAATAACTTCGGCCGATTTGGGCAATCCCATAGTGAGGACGGTGATAGTCGAGCCGGGGTTAGCGTCTTTGAGGCGGAGCGCTTGTTCGAGGGCATTCAGGTCTTCAGGGTTGAAGATAGCGGGGAGGACGGCGCGGTTGATGGTACCGTCTTCCTTCATAGCATCTTTGCCTACGTTGCGGGTGTCGGGCACCTGCTTAGCAAGCACAATGATGTTTAAACTCATAATTATCAGATAATTAATATATTTGTATTGTTATTTCCATTGAGAAGGCCTTGCGCAAGGCCTTTTTTAGCACTGCAAAGTTACGAAAAAATCCGCAAACGGCCAAATTTTGTTTGCGAGCCGGTGGCAAAGCTGCTCGGCTTCCGCCTCGCCACAGGACTCAACTGCGGCGAACGCTGCGCTGCGCCGAACCTTCGTCGGGCGCTTCCGCGCCGCTCGGCTTCCGCCTCGCCACCGAACCTCACTGCGGCGGGCGCTGCGCTGCGCCGAGTCCTTGTATGGTGGATTGTGGGGCGGTGCACAATAAATGGCGTGGGTGGTGCGTTACATTATTATATATTACTGAATTATGATTAAGAGACTATCTTTTTTGCTTGTTGTAGCGGTTTTGGGCTGGTTGACGGCCGGGGCTGCTAATCCTAAGAGAGAGTTTCGTGGTGCTTGGATGCATACGGTGTATCAACAGCAGTATCACGACCAAACGACTGCTCAAAATCAGGCTTATATACGTCAGCAACTTGATTTGCTGCAACTGGCGGGCTGTAATGCTGTAATTTTCCAGGTTCGGCCGCAGGCTGATGCGTTTTATCCGAGTGATTTAGAGCCGTGGAGCCGATTTTTGACTGACAATGGCGCGGCGCCGGTGCCGGCGTGGGATCCGTTGCAGTTTATCATTGATGAGGCACATGCCCGCGGGATGGAATTGCACGCGTGGTTAAATCCATATCGAGTGACGACAGCGAAGTCGCAGACTCTGCCACAGGGTCACGTTTATCATAAGCATCCGGAATGGTTTGTGCGCTTCGACGGCAAGTTGTATTTCGACCCTGGCTTACCTGAAAGCCGGGAGTTTATCACCAAGGTTGTGATGGATATTGTGAGCCGCTATGATGTGGACGGCATCCATTTCGATGACTATTTCTACCCCTACCCGGTGAAGGGAGTGGAGTTCCCCGACGATGCTTCATATAAGAAATATGGCAATGGGCTGGAGCGAGGCGATTGGCGTCGCCATAATGTGGACCTGCTCATCGAAGGCCTCCACAAGGAAATTGCGGCTGTGAAGCCGTGGGTGATTTTCGGCATCAGTCCGTTTGGCATCTGGCGGAATGAGACGAGCGATCCGCGCGGGTCGAAGACAAATGGCTTGCAGAATTACGATGCGTTGTATGCAGATGTGTTGCTGTGGGCTGAGAAAGGATGGGTAGACTATTTGTTGCCTCAATTATATTGGGATTTGGAGCATCGCGCCGCCTCGTATTTGGTGTTGGTGGATTGGTGGAATCGCAATGCCAACGGGCGTAATCTGTACATGGGTCAAGACATCGGAGTGACGATGAAGAAGCCCGACATAGCGCCGTCGACCGAGCCCAACCAATTGCGCCACAAGGTGATGCTTACGCGTGAGGCTGAAAACATACAGGGTAACTGCTGGTGGCCGGCTTATTCGCTGACCAACAACACCGGCCACATCGCCGACATCCTGCGCACCGACTTGCAATCCACCATCGCCCTACCCCCACTCTATCCGTGGATTAGCGAGGTGGCACCGATGGCCGTTGAAGGGCTGAAGGCGAGTGGCAAGGTGCTGAGTTGGGATGCGCCCACGGTGGAAGGTACAGCCGACGATGCGGTGAAGTTTGCGGTGTATCATTTCGATAACGTAGATAATATTGACCTTGAGAACACAGAGGCTATCGAAGGTATCACATGGAAGAATGAATGGAAAGCCGAGCACTCGGGAGTATACGTTGTGACTGCGTTGTCGCGCGTGAACTGTGAGTCGGTGGCTTCAGAACCAGTAATAGTGAAATGATATGAGTGCGGTGGTGTCTGTGATAATGCCGGTTTATAATGTGGAGCGCTATCTGCGCGCCGCCATTGACAGTGTGCTTGCGCAGACCTATCCGCATTGGGAACTGATACTGGTCGACGACGGGTCGACTGACTCGTCGCCGGAAATCTGCGATGAATATGCCGCCGCCAACCCGCAAATCACGGTGTATCACACAGCCAACGGGGGGTTGTCGGCAGCACGCAACTATGGCTTGCGCCACAGCACGGCGCCGTGGGTGTTGTTTGTGGACAGCGATGATATGATACACCCGCAGTGCTTGGCTGCGCTGATGGAGGTGCAGAAACATTCGCAATGCGATATAGTGAGTGCGACGGCTCAAGAAGACACCGAACCGCATTTTCGGCGGATAGGAGTGCCGACAATGCGAGTGCGCACTTGGGAAAAAGCGGTTGAACTCACTTTGTATCAGCGGTGCGGAATGCTTAATTCGATGTGTGGCAAATTATTTGCTCGCAGGTTGTTTGAGCAAGATAAATTCACTGAAGGTATCTTGTATGAGGACTTGGACATCTTTTATCGCTTGTACGACAAAGTGGAGAGAGTGGCGACCACCCGCGCGCGGCTGTACTTTTATCGAATGAGACCGGGCAGCATCATCCACACATGGAATGAGCACCGAACCGACGTGTTGACGGTGATGGACAAGATGGAGGCATATATGGCCAAGCGTCATCCGCAACTTCTTAAAGCAGCACGCGACCGAAGGCTTAGTGCTAATTTCAATATTTTTCTTCTTGCTACAGCCAATGGGCAGAAGGAGATAGCCGACCGCTGTTGGAAAGTGATTTGCGCGCTGCGTGGAGCCTCGCTATTCAATCCGAAAGTGAGGTTTAAGAACCATGTAGGGTGCTTGGTTTCTTATCTTGGACGCGGGGTGATGAACGCGATTGGGCGCATAAGTTGAGAGCCATGAAAGTAATTACCCTCACTAAAGAGACGTTTCCACAGGCATGCCGCCAATTGGCGGCTAAGGCTGATGTACGACCGGATGTGTTAGTGGCCATACGCACGGGCGGTGCATACGTGGGACGTGAACTGTGCGAGATATGGAGCCTCACCAAGGAACAATACATTGAAGTGGAATTGCAGCGACCTTCGACGGCGGCGAAGCGAGGCCTAATCGCAAAAGTCATCAGCAAATTGCCGCAATGGATGGCAGATTGGCTTCGAGTGATGGAAGCCTCGGTGTTGTCGTGGATGCCACGCGGTGAACGCCACTTTGAGTATAGCGCGGAACAATTGGAAAGGTTGACGCAAGGCACGCGAGTGATGGTAGTCGATGATGCCGTGGACTCGGGTATGACTATGTCGGCGGTGGTGAAAGCGACTGAAGCGGCCACCGGAACATTGCCGGCTACAGCAGCGATTGTGGTGACATGTAGCAACCCGGCTATTCAACCAGACTATTCACTATATAATAATGTGTTAATCCGATTTCCATGGTCGAAGGACGCGCGGTGACAGTAGTAGACCTTGATGGTACGTTGGTGCAGGGAAATACCTTGCACCTGTATCTGCGTGCGGCATTGAGGTGTCTGTGGTGGCGCAGACCGCTCGTTGCGCTGTGGGTGGCAGCGCTGATGGCCTCGCGAGCCGTGCGCCTCATCCCCCACTCCACTATGAAATACGGAGTAGCGCGGGCCGTGGGCGCGCATCCCGCCGTTATAGCGCGATTGAAGCGTATGGTGCAGTTCAATCCGGATGTAGAGCGATTAATTAATGAGCGTCGCAAACAAGGCGATGAGGTGGTATTAGCCACGGCTGCTTTCGGCTTTTATGCCAAGGAACTGTGGGAAGGAGAATTGATATCAAGCGAATTGAGTGGAGACCCGGAGACGGAATGTCGCGGAGAGCGCAAAGCAGCGGCAGTATCGGCATATTTGGACAAGCGCCATGCAACATTGGCATGCGTCATCACCGACCACCACGACGATTTGCCCCTACTGCGACTTCACGCATCAGGGCCCAACTACTTGATTCGTCCATCGCAGTCGACGATAGCGGCAATTGGAGACATCAAGGCTCAAATAATTGGCAAGGGAATGGTGGATTTTTTACCCGGATGTGGGTAAAAAAGTCCGATTTGGGTAAAGAATCCCCGTTTTTTGGATATATAGAACAATATTGGAGATTTTAGGAAATAGTCTTCAATCAGGCTTTTTCGGATAGTTCGAGCCAGCGGAGTTCTTTTTCGTCGAGGATAGATTTTAGTTGTTCGTATCGGCGAGATTTTTCAGCGATATCGTCGGCGCCACCGGCGTTGAAGTAGGCTTCAAGGTTGGCTTTTTCGGCAGTGAGTTGGTCGATTTCGGCAGTGAGTGCTTCAAATTCGCGTTGCTCTTTGTAGGTAAGTTTTTCGGGACGTTGCTGACGTGGTTTTTCTTTGGAGGCGGGCTTGTCGGCGGGACGGTCGGCGGCTTGCTGACGTTGCAGTTCATCGGCCCATTGGCGATATTCGGAATAGTTTCCGGGGAAGTCGCGAATGATGCCGTTACCTTCCATCACGAATATGTGGTCGACGATGTTGTCGAGGAAGAAGCGGTCGTGAGATATGATTATAGCACAACCCTTGAACTCGGCGAGGTATTCTTCGAGGATACCGAGAGTAACGATGTCGAGGTCGTTGGTAGGTTCGTCGAGGATTAGGAAATTCGGGCGACGCATGAGCACGGTGGCCAAGTGTAGTCGGCAACGCTCGCCGCCGCTGAGAGTGTGGATGTATTTTTGTTGGTCGGGAACGCTGAAGAGGAAGCGTTGGAGGTATTGCATTGGGGCGATGTGTTCGCCATCTTTGAGTTCGATGTCTTCGGCGAGGCGAGTGACGGCATCGATTACTTTGTCGTCGGGGTTGAATTGGATGCCGTCTTGGCTGTAATAGCCGAAGCGGACAGTGGAGCCAATGTCCCAACGACCGGAATCGATAGGTTCGATGCCTTGGAGCATTTTGATGAAAGTGGACTTACCGACGCCATTTGGGCCAATGATGCCCACCTTCTCGTAGCGTGCGAATGTGTAGGAAAACTTGTCGAGAATCACCTTTGGACCAAAGGCTTTCGACACGTCGACTGCTTCGAAGATTTTGGAGCCGATGTAGGAAGACTGGTTCTCGAGGCGCACGTCGCGTTGGCGGAGGTCGACGGCGGCACGCGCTTTGAGGTCGTAGAAATTGTCGATGCGATATTTTGCTTTACCGGCGCGTGCTTGAGGTTGTCGGCTCATCCATTCCTGCTCGCGGCGGAGGGTGTTTTTGACGCGAGCCAATTCGGCAGTCATGGCTTCGATGCGCTCGGCTCGTCGGCGGAGGTAGTAGTCGTAGTTGCCGTCGTAGGAGTAGATTTGGCTGTTGTCGATTTCGATGATGCGGTTGCACACGCGGTCGAGGAAATAGCGGTCGTGAGTGACCATAAGGAGAGTTGCGCGCGAGCGTTTGAGATAGTTTTCTATCCACTCAATTACTTCGATGTCGAGGTGGTTTGTAGGCTCGTCGAGGATGAGCATATCGGGGTTGGACATGAGCACCGAAGCCAATGCCACGCGCTTGCGTTGGCCACCGCTTAGGGTGTTGACACGTGCGGATAAGTCGGTGATTTTGAGGCGAGAGAGGAGTTGCCGGAGGCGGTCCTCGTAGTCCCAAGCAGAAGCGGAGTCCATAAGGTGAGAAGCCTCTTCGATGGCTTTGGGGTTGTTTTCGGCCAGAGCGGCTTCGTATCGGCGGACGATTTCGGCAATGGGATCATCGCCGTTGAGAGCAGCCTCGGCCACTGTTGGATTTCCGGCGAAGGCCGGTTGCTGAGGGAGATACCCAACCCTAACACCGGAGCGCCAAGTGATTTTACCGGAGTCGGGGGCTTCGGTGCCGGCAATAATCGAAAGGAGAGTTGATTTTCCGGTGCCGTTTTTGGCAATTACGCCGATTTTATTGCCTTCGTCGACGCCGAAAGTGACGCCGGCAAAGAGCATACGAAATCCGTAACTTTTGGTAAGGTCTTCGACTTGTAGATAAACGCTCATAATGAGGGAGTTGGGATGAAAGGTGAGGTGAAAATCAGGATGCGCGAACCGGCGGAGTCGGTGGAAGCGAATAAACGATGAGGGCCATCGGAGGCTCGGAGACGAGTGCGAAGTTGGTCGGCAGTCATGGGGAAATTAGACGTAGTGATTGAAGCCTTAATTCGCTGATTTGCAAGTTGTTTAAGAGTTCGCGAAGAGCAAGGGATGACTTGCTCCACGCGGTATGCGTGGCCGGGAAAATCCGGTATCAACTCGCTACTGAGCCATATATGTGATTGTGGGGATAGTTTTTGAGCTGGGAAGCGCGAAGAGAGGAGACGCATAGGAGCGGCCTTCATCACAGCGGGATAAGGTTGGTATAGCCATAATCCGGGGAGAGGGTCGGCGGTTGCAATTTGGGCACTCAATTCTTCGCTTTTGGTGAATTGGATTTGAGATATAACTGAGCCGTCAGATGCAATAGTGACTGCGTTGATTTCCGGTTCGGAAGGCGCCGCGGTGGAGAAGTCGCAAATGATTACGAGTTCTTTGCATTCAGTGGTGGTACCGAGGGCGATAACGCTGACAGCCTCGGGAAGGAGGGAGAGAGTATGGGCAATGTCGAGCATTGGCGAGGCCTTGATAATGAGGCGATTGGCAACGCGACGCAGCTCTGGCAACATCGCCGTCACATCAGGTTCGCAGTCACTCAACGCGTACACGCGGCCGCCGTTGGCGGCACGTCGTGCCGGGTCGATAAACAGAGTAGAGAATGATGAGGCAGGTTGGAGTTGGAGCCAGTGGCGACAGTCGTCGCAAATAGTGGAGAGATTTGGGATGAGGCGAGCGTTGATGCGGAGAGCATCGACTTTAGCCAGGTCGAGGTCGATAGTGACGATGTGGGTTTTCCGAGCAATGGCCATAGCATCGATGCCGAGGCCGGCAGTAAGGTCGGCCACTTGCTCGCCATCGCTGATAAGAGAAGCATGGAAGGCCGCGAGGGCGTCGGAAGTGGATTGTTCGCCGGCTAAAGCGGATGGGAAAATGAATTGCGGATTAAGTGCGAGCGTATGGCGAAGTTTTGTGCCGAAGCGTCTGCGACATTCGATTTGGAGAATGTCGGCGGCGCGTTGTGAGCCAAAGCGAAGGCTCAGGCGAGTGGGGTCGTCAGTAATGTGCTGATTAATCCAGGGGAAGTCGCAATCCATAAAGAAAAGAAAGTAGCCAAAATAACACATGGCTATCTTGGCTACTTTTTGGGAGTATATTTCGGTAAACGATTATTCGCCTTTGATAGCAGCGATGCCGGGAAGCACTTTGCCTTCGATTGCTTCGAGGAGAGCGCCGCCACCGGTCGATACGTAAGAAACTTGATCGGCGAGGCCGAATTTGTTGACGCAAGCCACGGAGTCGCCGCCACCTACGAGGGAGAAGGCGCCGTTGGCGGTTGCTTCAACGATTGCTTCAGCGATGGCACGAGAGCCGGCTGTGAAGTTGTCGAATTCGAATACACCGGCAGGGCCGTTCCAAAGGATGGTTTTGGATTCGCGGATTACTTTGGCGAAGGCTTCGCGAGTTTCGGGGCCTGCATCCATGCCTTCCCAACCGTCGGGAACGTCGTTGGAGGGGCATACTTGGGTGTTGGCGTCGTTGGAGAATTTGTCGCCGGCCACGCAGTCGGTACCGAGCACGAGGTTCACACCCTTTTCTTGAGCCTTGCGGATGATTTCCAGAGCGAGGTCGAGTTTGTCTTCTTCGCAAATGGAGACACCGATTTTACCGCCTTGAGCTTTGGCGAAGGTGTAGGTCATACCGCCGCAGAGGATGAGGTTGTCGACCTTATCCATAAGGTTTTCGATAATGCCGATTTTGGTGGAAACCTTAGAGCCGCCCATAATAGCGGTGAAGGGGCGAGTGATGTTGTTGAGGACATTGTCGACGGCTTTCACTTCTTTTTCCATGAGGTAGCCGAGCATTTTGTGGTCAGCATCGAAGAAGTCAGCAATAACAGCAGTTGAAGCGTGGCGACGGTGAGCGGTGCCGAAGGCATCGTTTACGTAAACGTCGGCGTAGGAAGCGAGGGTCTTGGCAAATTCTTTTTGAGAAGCCTTCATAGCCTTTTTGGCTTCGTCGTAAGCGGGATCGGCTTTGTCAATGCCAACGGGTTTACCTTCTTCTTCGGGATAGAAGCGGAGGTTTTCGAGCAGCAGAACTTCGCCGGGTTTCAGAGCGGCGGCAGCGTCGGCAGCCTTAGCGCAGTCGGGAGCAAATTTCACTTCGCAACCGAGTGCAGCAGCAACAGCGTCTTTGATTTGGCCGAGCGACATTTTGGGGTTCACTTTGCCTTTGGGTTTGCCCATGTGCGACATGATGATGAGGGCGCCGCCGTCGGCGAGGATTTTTTTGAGAGTTGGGAGAGCGCCGCGGATGCGGGTATCGTCGGTGATGTGACCATTTTCGTCGAGGGGCACATTGAAGTCAACGCGGACGATTGCTTTTTTACCGGAGAAGTTGAAATTGTCTAAAGTCATTTCAATATTATTTAAGGAGTTATATAATTCAGAGCACTTTTCGCACTGTTGCGATTAAGCAGTGCAAAATTACGGAAAATTTTCGACAATTCCGCATTTTTTCGCAAAATTTTTGCAAGGTGCGATTCCGAACGCCGCCGTGGAGCCAATGAGAATGGATCTAACGGATGTCCGCCAGCTGATACTCGGTAATTGAAACCGCTCCGCGGTACATTATTGATATATAGTGCGTTACCCCACATAGGCTTCGCCAATGTGGGGTTGAGTGGTATCTGCAACAGCTTTGCTGTTGGGTCATGCAGGCGAAGGATTACACCAGGCCGTGGGCGGAGAGGATTGTGCGCATTTGGGCGGCGAGGGTGGCGGCGGCTTGGGCGGCGGCTTGGGCGAAGTCGTCGCCACTGGAGGCGTGGATGATGCCGCGGGAGGAGTTGACCAGCAGGCCGACTTCGTCGATGAGGCCGTATTGGCACACTTCTTCGAGGCTACCGCCTTGGGCTCCTACGCCGGGCACGAGGAAGAAGCTACGTGGTGCGGCTTTGCGCACTTCGCCGATCAGTTCGCCGCGGGTGGCGCCTACAACGAACATGGTGTTGACCGGTGAGCCCCATTTCTGCACTTGTTTCACCACACGTTTGAATAGCGGTGTATCGTGTTTGTCTTCAATCATTTGGAAGTCGAGGGAGCCTTTATTGGAAGTAAGAGCGAGCACCACGGCCCATTTGTCTTCGAATTCGAGGAAGGGCTTCACGGAGTCTTCGCCCATGTAGGGAGCCACTGTGACGGCGTCGACGCCCACTTGGTCGAAGAATGCGCGAGCGTACATGCGGGCGGTGTTGCCTATGTCGCCGCGTTTAGCGTCGGCAATGATGAATTGGTCGGGATAGTTTTGACGGATGTATTGGCAAGTTTGCTCGAAGGCGCGGAGGCCGTCGGCGCCGAGTGCTTCGTAGAAGGCCAAGTTGGGTTTATAAGCAACGGCGTAGGGTGCTGTTGCATCAATGATTGCTTTGTTGAATTCGAGGATGCCTTCGGCACCTTTTCCGGAGAGGTGTTTTGGCATTTTGGCTTGGTCGGGGTCGAGACCAACGCAAAGGAACGAGCCACGAGAGAGGATGTTTTCGACTAATTGAGTACGTTTCATATCGGAGGTTGATTTTGGTTGCTAAGGAGGGTTAAAATTCGGCGGCTTTGAGGCGCTCGGCGTTTTCAGTAGATGAAAGCGCGTAGAGGAGGTCGTCGAGGTCGCCAGCAAGGACTGCGGGGAGGTTGTGAGTTGTGTAGTTGATGCGGTGGTCGGTCACGCGGCCTTGGGGGAAGTTGTAGGTACGGATTTTGGCGGAGCGGTCGCCGGTGGACACGAGCGTTCGGCGGCGCGAAGCGATGTCGTCGATGTATTTTTGGTGCTCCTTATCGAAGATGAAGGTACGCAAACGGCTCAGTGCGCGCTCTTTGTTTTTGGGCTGGTCGCGCGTTTCGGTACACTCGATGAGGATTTCTTCCACCACACCGGTGTTAGGGTTCTTCCAATTGTAGCGGAGACGGACACCCGACTCCACTTTGTTCACATTCTGGCCGCCGGCGCCTCCCGAGCGGAATGTATCCCACTTGATTTCGCCTTCATTGATTTCCACTTCGAAAGGTTCTGCTTCGGGGAGGACGGCCACAGTGGCGGCGGAAGTGTGGACGCGACCCTGTGTTTCGGTGGCGGGCACACGCTGCACGCGATGCACGCCGGATTCGTATTTGAGGATGCCGTAAACGCCGTCGCCGGAAACAGACATCACCACCTCTTTGTATCCACCGACTGCACCGGAACTTTCGGAGGTAATAGCGACGGACCATCCATGGCGTTCGCAGAATTTCAGGTACATTTTGGTGAGGTCGCCGGCGAAGAGAGCGGCTTCGTCGCCGCCGGTGCCTGCACGGACTTCGAGGATGACATTCTTGTCGTCCTCCGGGTCGCTCGGCAGGAGGAATAGTTTGATATCCTCTTCAATGCGAGCGATTTCAGCGCGTGCAGCATCAAGCGAGTCGGAAGCGGCCTTGACTTCGGTAGGGTCATCTTCCATTTCGATTACCTCTTGGTAGAAATCTATGTTGGAAAGTTGTTCGGCATGATTATTGAGGAGACGCATCAAATTGCCGAGGTGCTTGTATTCTTTGGTTAGTTTGACGAAACGTCGTTGGTCGGCAGCGACTTCGGGGTCGCCGAGGAGTGTTTCGATTTCTTTGAAGCGGGTGGTGTGAGCCTCGATACGAGGCATCAGGGAGTCATCAATCATAATTGGTTGGAAAAGTTTGTGCAAAGTTAGCAATTTTTTGGTCAAAAACAGGAAGGAAAGCAGTAAAAAAGCGCGAAGTGATTGAAATATTTTGAAATAGGAGATGATAAGTGGGTGACAGTTTGTATTTTCGAAAAAAAATTGCTAAATTCGCAGAAAATTTAGGACCTTTTGTAATTCTATTCAAATGCGTATTTTTATAGCAAAATTTATGGCAGTCGTAGGGCTGCTTTCGACATATATTACATCAGTGGGAGCGGATTTGGTGATTATGCACACCAATGATACACACTCGTATCTGAGTCAAGAAGAATCGGCCATAGGTGGGATGGACCGCTTGGCCGTGCTTGTGGATAGTGTGCGCAAGGCGGAGCCGCATACACTGATGATAGATGCGGGCGATGCAGTGCAGGGCACACTCTATTTCAATCTGTACGGAGGCGTAGTAGAGCAGCAGGTGCTGAATTACATCGGCTATGACTTGCGCATCTTGGGCAACCACGAGTTTGACAACGGAGCGGATTCGTTGGCGGTGGTATTGTCCGGAGCGAAGAGCAAGTTTTTGAGTACGAATTATCATTTTGCAGATGCGCGATTGGCCGGGCGGTTCAGTCGCTACGATGTGCGCACAGTATGTGGCCGTAAGATTGGTTTTTTGGCTATCAATATCAATCCTGACGGATTGGTAGCCACCGGGCGCGCTAATGGTGTTCAATATAGCGATGCAATAGAGAGTGCAAACCGGATGGCGCGATGGCTACGAGAGCAGCAGCGATGCGATGTGATTGTGGCGCTGACCCACATTGGATTGGACAGCACTCCACTGCCGAACGATACGATGTTGGTGGCGCAGACCGAGAATATCGATGTATTGATAGGCGGCCATAGCCACACGGCTATTGCCGAGACGCTATATTTGAGCAACCGCGCGGGCAAGCGCGTGTTGGTGGCCCAAACAGGCAAGTATGCACGCAATTTGGGGTTGGTGAAAATCGACCTCGAAACGTTGGCCGCGAGGAGCGAACTTGTGGCTGTCAATTCGCGAGTTGACGACCGAATAGACCCGGCGCTGACAGCGATTTTGGCGCCGTATCGAGCCGGAGTGTACGAGTCGATGCATAAGCCGATAGGATTGGCCGCGATGGATTTTCCGCAGAAGTCGCCACAATTGCTTAATTGGGTAAGTGATGCGGTGTATTCAGTCGGGAGTAAGATAAGCGACAAGCCGGTGGACTTTGCGATGTACAACGTGGGCGGAGTTCGTTCCGGTTTTGAGGGCGACACCGTGTACGAAGGAGTAATCATCACCATCTTACCATTCAGCAACCGCGTGGAAGTAGTTGAAATCCTTGGGCGCGATTTGTTGCCGGCATTTGAGCAAATGGCCACCATCGGTGGGAGCGGAGTGAGCGAGCAAGTGCGTATAGAGTATGAGCCTCAGCCGGCTGAGAGCAATGCGAAAGCCAAGATAGTGAGTGTGACTATAAACGGGCAGCCGCTCGACCCAGAGAGAGAATATGTGGTTGCAATGACTGATTATCTTTCGGGCGGTGGAGATTACATGCCCACACTTAGAAATCATAATTTAGTGAAATATAGTGAAAATAATTTTTACAAGGATGTGCTTGATTTGATAGGAAGTATGTCCGAGCCTATGATATCGTCCCCTACTCCACGAATGAACCCTATAAACAAATAAAAGACTACCTATTATCATGGTGAAACAACTTCTAACCTGCGCCCTGCTACTTTCGTCGGTATTGTCGACGTGGGGCGTGATGCCTAACTTGGTAAATAATGCCGACCGACGGGCATGTCGACAATGGGTCGACTCAGTGTATAATTCGATGAGCGACCGCGAACGCATCGGGCAATTGATGTGCCCGAAGATAGTGCCGACACGCGGACAAGAATCGCGTGCAATGGTTCACAGATTGGTGAAGCAACAGCAAGTGGGCGCGTTGCTGTACACAGCCGGCTCGATAGAGCAATTTGCCGACATTACCAACTACGCGCAGGAGATAGCCGATGTGCCATTGTTGATAACCCTCGATGGGGAATGGGGCTTGGCGATGCGAGTGAGCGACACTCCGAAATATCCGTGCAACATGGCGTTGGGTGCTATCGACAATGACACCCTATTATATCGCTACGGACAAGACGTGGCACGCCAATGCCGCATAATGGGCATACAGGTGAATTTTGCGCCTGTGATTGACGTGAACTCTAATCCGGCCAATCCGGTGATTGGGTATCGCTCGTTTGGCGAAGACCCCAAGCGAGTGTCTCGATTAGGGTTGGCATTTGCACGAGGCTTGGAAGATGGCGGTGTTCAAGCAGTGGGGAAGCACTTCCCGGGGCACGGCGACACTTCGACCGACTCTCATAAGGCGTTGCCGGTGGTGGAACACACGCGAGCACGACTCGATAGTGTGGATTTGCTGCCGTTCCAAACATTTATTGATAATGGTATCTCGGGTGTGATGACCGGACATATTTGCGTGCCTACGCTCGATGCCTCGGGGCTGCCCGCTTCGCTCTCGCCGCGCATCACCACCGACTTGCTGCGTGAGCAGATGGGCTTCAACGGGCTGATTTACACCGACGCACTTGGTATGCGCGGCGCTCAATCCGCCGGTCGCAACACCGCCTTGGCCGCACTGATGGCCGGGGCCGATGTGCTTGAGACCTCAGACGCGGCAGTGGATATTGATGCAATAATGCACGCCTTGCAAAGCGGGAAAATCACCTCGAGGATGATTGAGGAGCGTTGCAAACGAGTGCTTACATATAAATATGTACTCGGGCTGGCTAATCTTGAGCCGGTGGATACCGATAACTTGCGCGAACGGTTGTGGCCGGCCGAAACCGAGGCATTGCTTACAGATTTGGCCAATGCGTCGGTGACAGTGCTTCGCAATGAGGATAATATTTTGCCGATAGGCAATTTGGCTACGGCGCGTGTGGCAGTGGTGAATACAGCCAATGTTCCATACGACGAATTTAGTGAAATTTGCTCCAAATATACCAAAGTTGATGTTTATTCACCTTCGGAAATGGGCGGATATACAGTGGCTACACTCAATGAAATCCGCGAGCACGATGTGGTTATAGCCTTGGTTTATGACGACAAAATGTCGTCGCGCAATGCGTTCGGCCAGTTGGCCGATATGCCCGGACTGGTGGGAGTGTTTATGGTCAATCCATACAAAATGGCCAAGTTCAAGGGCGCATTTGGCAATCTCAAATCACTGGTTTTGGGCTACGACAACTTACCCTGCATCCGACGTGCAACAGCGATGGCGGTATTCGGCGGTATCGAAGTGAGCGGCACTTTGCCGGTGAACTTGCGCGGAGTGGCACGAATGGGCGAAGGTATCCATATTCCTCAAACTCGTTTGGGCTATTCGTCGCCGGTGGGCGAAGGGATGGACGCACAATTAGGTGCGACCGTTGATTCGTTGGTCACCGATGCGATGGCGCGCGGAGCGTTTCCGGGGTGCCAAGTATTGGTGGCACGCAATGGCAATGTTGTGCTCGAGCGAGCCTACGGCAAGATGACAGCAGACGGAGCGCCGGTAACCACTTCAACGGTGTACGATTTGGCCTCAGTGTCGAAAACTCTTGGCACACTTCCCGGGGTAATGAAATTGTACGATTTAGGACTTATCGACTTGGATGCCCGCGTGTCGCAGTATATACCGGCATTGCAAGGCGGCAACAAGAGCGATGTGACTGTGCGCCAACTGCTTTTCCACGAAAGCGGTATTCAGCCATCGCTGAATATGTATAATGTGATGATGGATAGCACTACCTATAGCGGCAAATTGATAGTACCGCGCCAAGATGCTGACCACTCAATTTATGTAATGCGCAATGCCTGGGGCCACAACAAGGCAGCGATGCGCACTGATATCCAACGTCCGCAACGAGGCGAAGGCTTTGAAGTTGAGGCTGCAAAAGGTATCTGGGTGGGTCAAGCCGCCTACGACACAATTATGGGCCGTATATACGATTCTCCGCTCCGTCCGAACAAGAAATTTCGCTATTCCTGCTTGAATTTTTGCTTGCTGATGGATATGGAGCAGCATGTTACCGACATTCCGCACCAGCAATTTGTCACAGATAGCATTTGGGCACCGCTTGGAGCAATGACTATCTGCTATCGTCCTACGGAGAAATTGCCACTGGGTCAAATAGCGCCCACAGAGAACGACACCTACCTGCGACGCCAACATGTGCATGGATATGTGCACGATGAAACGGCAGCATTTCTTGGCGGTGTGTCGGGCAATGCCGGTGTGTTTGCATCGGCAGCAGATGTGGCCAAAGTGTGTCAAATGTGGCTGAATGGCGGTTTGTACGGCGATGCGCGCGTATTGTCGGAGGCAACAGTCGATACCTTTGTGACCACCAAGAGCCCCACTTGCCGTAGGGGTTTGGGCTTTGACAAGCCCGACGTGAGCAATCCCGACAACTCGCCGCTATGCGAAGGGGCGCCGGCATCGGTGTTCGGACACACCGGATTTACCGGCACATGCTTTTGGGTAGATCCCGACCACGATCTCATTTTCGTATTTTTGTCGAATAGTGTAAACCCCACCAGGGATAATTCCGAGTTCAACGGTTTCCGCGCCGGATTATTCGACGTAGTACTCAAATCAATTCAATAAAACATCCATTCTAAGTGAAAAAGATTCTCTCTCTTGTTTTAGCGTTTACAACTATCTTGCAAGCATTTGCATTAGATAATATCAAAGTAGACACAGCCTTTACCAATGGCGCCGCCCCGGTGGTGGCGCGCATTGGGCTGGCGGTGTCGGTCAATGCCGGGATGACAGAACTGCTGAAGTCGTCGATTGACGAATGGCGTCCTGACCATAGTGCACAAGACTCGTGGCCGTCGCGCCATACATCATGGGCATATACATTCGCTTCGATAGTGACCCACGAAACGATGCACCACAGCGGTTGGTGGTCGTTCGGAGCAAATGTGCTGGCGGCAGGAGTCGGTGCACAACGAGTGCTGTCGAGCTCGCATTTCCCAAAGGATGTGATTGGCGGGATGTGGGTAGGTCGCGTGAGCACAGAAGTGGGCTATGCGCTTGCGTCGCTAATATTTCCGGGGTCGCGCAAGGCGTTGCCTGATGGCGCGGCGGATTGGCAGCCGTCGGTGGATATTTCTACCGGAGCGATGTACACTCTTGGCGGTGGCACTCCGGAGAGCGATGCCAGGATTGGGATGAACACGGCTATTACATTCACAATGCCGGTTGATGACCGCTGGGGCTTTGCCACATCGCTGACGTTGCGCTCAGTTCCATTATATTGGCGCCATGACGGCCGATTTAGCGATATGCTCAACGGAGCCGGAATAGCGCTTGGGCCGGTAGCCAACTTATCGTTGCCTTGGCGGCGATGGAGTTGCGAATTGCGGGCACTTGGCGGCATCGTGCGCCATTTCGATGGCCAGGGTAATCGGTGCGGCAACTATGGGTGCATCGTAGATTTATCGGCCGCCGGAATTTGCCGCATCTCTTCATCTTTGGCAATGGGGGCGCAAGTGGGGTATGGATTATGGACTATGCACCGTCCAATCCAATCGCTTTCAGCAGCGACCTTCACCCGCGTATACTTTTAATCATATCAATGCGCAGTATCATCATCACACCGCGATGTAAACCCACCGCCAACGAGCGGCGCGAAATATAGCCACGGCAAAAACCGATGAAAGCCGCCACTGTTGCCGCAGCCAACAATGAATACACCGTATAATCCGCTATAATTCAGCGACTTACAACTTTTTTGAAAAAAATTGGTCAAAAAATTTGGTCAAATCAAAAAAAGTCCGTAACT
Organism: Bacteroidales bacterium; assembly: GCA_004552725.1. Taxonomy (GTDB): domain Bacteria; phylum Bacteroidota; class Bacteroidia; order Bacteroidales; family Muribaculaceae; genus CAG-873. The sequence goes on from SFNM01000011.1 coordinate 27,238, forward strand.
TTGCATCCGCTAAGGCAAACAAGCCACGGTTCGCTAGCTCAACTGAATAGAGCATCTGACTACGGATCAGAAGGTTACAGGTTTGAATCCTGTGCGAGTCACTGAAAACCATCGACTATCAAGTTGATGGTTTTTTTTGTTTGGTAGGATTTTTTTTGTATTTTTGCGGTATGATATTGATTGCACCGGATAAGTTTAAGGGCACGCTTGATGCAGAGCGAGTGGCGTCGGGAGTGGCTGATGCGCTACGCGAGTGTGGCGTGTCGGATGAGATTATGTGTAGGCCGCTGGCAGATGGTGGCGAGGGGTCGCAACGGGTTTTGCTGTCTGAACCGCGGTCGGTATGGCCGGGCGTGTATGTTGATGGCTATGAAGTTGTGGTGGTGAGTGCTGATGTGGTTGGACGCGGGTGTTTTGGCAACGGTATAGGATTGATGGAGCGTTCATCGCGGCAACTGGGCGAAGCGATGCGGTGTGCAATGTCTCTAAAACCACGGAGGCTCACGGTGGCCGTTGGCGGCACGATGTGTAGCGACGGCGGAGCCGGCATGTTGGCGGCGCTGGGTGGCCGGTTTTATGATAAAGCAGGGAATGATATTTCCGCAGGAATGTGCGCCGAAAGGCTGAGAGATATTTACTCTATAGATTTTTGTGGTTTAGAAAGTATGCCAACGCTGGAAGCAATGATAGATGTAGAGGCAGAATTGTGCACGGGAGAATTGTCGGCAATAGATTTTGCACCTCAGAAGGCATTGCCCGGAGAGGATATTAGTGGTTTGAGAGAGGGATTGCAGCGATTGAGTGCAATGATAACGGGGCGGTCGCGATATGATGGTGCCGGTGGTGGCATCGGTTTTGGCCTATGCTCTGTGCTTGGCGCCAAGGGGTATTTGGGCGCAGAACGCGCTGCGGCCTCATTGCCATGGGAACGAAAGCCTTCGATAGTAATAACCGGAGAGGGTAAAGTGGATAGTCAGACTGTGTTGGGCGGGAAGTTGGTTGACCGTGTGGTGAAAGCGGCGGAGCGCTCCGGGGCGCAGGCATACATTGTGTGCGGCACAATGGAAGAAGGCGTACCCTACTCCAATGTGTACCGGAGCGATATCTACGAAGGGAGTGTTGAAGAAAGATTAGCAGCCGCGGTGCGCGAGATAGTGAGATGCGCATCGTGGCTGCGTGAGAAATAAACCAATCAAATAATCTTCACATGCGGTTGCGAGCGTCGTTGCCGGCGCCGGTGCCGCGGTATTTATTGCGAGCGGCGTTGAAGCGGTAAGTGAGTGAGAATGTCACGCCGCGCGAGAAGTTCATATTTTCGCAGTAGGTGATGATGTTGCCGGCATAGAGTGTGGGGTGGTTGTCGGTGCCACGATTGAGAATGTCGGTGGCATCGATTGAGAGGGTGAGCGCCTTGTTGAGCAGGTGCTTTTGCACTTGGAATTCGAGGTAATTCATCGGACGCACCACCACATTCTGGTAAGTGCCGGCGCTCTGCACTTGGTAGTCGAGGGAGAGCGCCCAGTCGCACGGCAGACGTAGCGACGAGTTAATTTTGAAGATGTATAGCGGATGGTTGAACAGCATATCCTGACCGTTGAAGGTGGTGCGGTAGTGGTAGTAGAGCAATCCGGCGGAGATGTTGTTGGTCCAACGGCCGAGGGTGGGCTGGGCGCCGGCGAAGAACATCACTTGGTTGTCGGGGCGCACGTTTTCAAAGGAGATGACGCGCACGGTGGGGTCGTCGGTCTTGGCGGTGCAAGTGTAGTAAACCGGATCCTTTTGATGAGTGTAGGAGAGCATCGCCCAAAAGATGCGCCACATTGCCATGGCTTCGGTGTTCCACACTTTGGTGGAGCGCAGCAGCGGGTTGCCGTGCTTATAGGTGGATTCGTTTACGTACTGCAGCGAGCCGTCGAGTTGGTCGTAACTCGGGCGGGTGATTTTGCCGGAGAACGAGAGCGAGAGGTTGACGTTGCGCACCGGTGCGGAGATTGACAGCGAGGGGAAGAAGTCGTTGTACACGCGCGAGCCGCCGCCGGCGATGACGCCGTTTTCGGTGACGCGGTTGTTGAGGTGTTCATAGCGCACGCCGGCGGTGACGTTGGCCGGGCCCAGCTGCTGCGAGAGCGAGGCGAAGCCGGTGATAGCGTTCTCGTAGATGGTGGTGAAGGCCGAGGGCACGTCAATGCCGAGGTTGGTGACGTCGTAGCCGAGGCGCGAGTGGGTAAACTCCTGACCTACTTCCACTTGGCCGCGCCACAGCGGGTAAGTAAGCACTAACTTTTCGGCCACGAGGCGTTTGTCGGTGGCATTGGAGGTGAAGGAGTTGGTGGTGCCGGAGATGGTGCTGACGTTTTCGCGGTTGGAGACGTCGGTATTCGAACTGAGGAAGAGGTCGGAGTTGAAATCGATTTGAAGTTGGCCCACTGTGCCGTTGTAGTATGCGTTGACCGAGTGGACAGGCACGGTGACGTTGCGAGAGGCAACGGTCGACGATACGTCCTCGATGTGGACGCCGTCGCGCCAGATGGTGGAGTTGTATTTGCCGTTGCCGTGATTGTGGCCGTTCTCATATTTATAATAGGCACCGAAAGAGTGGTTACCGATGAGGTAGTCGAAGCCGAGTTTGCCGGTGTAATAATTGTTGCGCGAGGGCGTGCGCTCGGTGAGGTGTTGGGTGTAAATGTGGTCGGCGAAAGTGGTTTGATCCATATTCGCGCCCCAGTAAGATTTGCCGTAGGCCACGTATCCTTCGGCGAAGATTTGCAGCGGGCCTTCGGTGAAGTGCATATTGAGCGCATCGTTTGAGCGGACGTAATGCTTGGCGTAGGTGTTGTGGTAGAACTCAAAGCCGAAGCCCTCGCCCGGGGCGCGCTTGGTGCGGATGCGGATGACCGAACGCACCGAGGCATCGTAGCGAGCGCCCGGATTGGTGATGACCTCGATGGAGCGGATGTTCTCCGACGAGAGCTGTTTGAGCTCGTTGTCATTGCGCACTTGGCGGCCGTTGATGTACACAATCGGCGAGCCGTGGCCCATCACTGTGAGCTGTTCGTTTTCCATCGACACCAATGGCAGGCGCGTCAGCACGTCGTTGGCATTGCCGACCGTTTCGAGAACAGAGCCTTCGATTTTGGTGACTAAGCCGTTGCCGCTGAGGCGGGTTTGGGGCAGGCGGTCGCGCACCACCAACTCGCCCAGCAGGGTTGTGGACGGCTTCATGGCGATGGTGCCGCATTGGCCGTCGGCGGGAATGGCCATGAGGAAGTCCTCGTAACCGACCATCGAGAGCTTAACGCGGTTGGCCGAGGCATTGGAGAAGGAGAATGAGCCGGTGTCGCCATCGGAAACGGTGGCGTCCACCACTGTAGAATCATTGAGCAAAGCCACACTGACAAACCCGAGCGGCGCCGCGTTTTCATCAACCACCGCGCCGCTCACAGTGCGAGCCATAGCCGAAATACTCATCCATAGCATCAAAAAAGTAACAAATTTTTTCATTTTCAAATTCATTTGCCTATAAGACGCAAGCAGCCCAAAAAAGTGACACTCCACCGCCAAAAAAATTCTTCCCTACTGAGAATTTTTGTAATATGTTACAAAAATCTTCAGTAAGGGGCACTACCCGGTAATAAGCGTCTCAGGATTGAGCAGGAAATCGTAAA
>SFNM01000012.1 GCA_004552725.1 Bacteroidales bacterium
GGGATATTCTTCATAGCCTTTGAATCGTGTACAGATGCAGTCGTGATATGGAAGAAGGCTGGAATCTGGGTCTCCACATCTAATAATGTATGACCCTTGATGCCGCCTTTCCTCTTTCGAAACTTCGCCCACCAGAAGACCGCGAGGCACAAATCGATGGTGGTGGAATCGAATGCGTAGACATTCCCTTTCAGATCAAAGATATTGACTTTTCGCTTCTCCCTGGCCTCCGAGACAAGATAATATGCGTACTCCTCGAAGATTCGATAATCTCGATTTTGATTGGCATACGCAAGATTTGTCTTGGAGACATTCCGGCCCATTCCGAGGTGATAGCACTTGTTGCTGTGAGCGTCAAGAATTGTTATCAGATCGCGCAGGCTTGAGCGGTTACATAATTGGCCGAACATCATAGCGAGCAGTTGGTTCCAGCATGTGAAATGCTTCACATACTTGTCACCTCCGTACTTGGCAACGATACGATTGAACTTGCTTCGATTCAAAAAGGCCACCAACTGGGCGAAAACATATTTGACGTTATACATAGCTCCGAATTTTTACGGAGCCAAATATAGCAAATCAAGTCCGTTCGGTCGCAAAACCTTTGCAACAAACTAAATTTCAACGATTTCAAAGTACTCTTCCCGATTTTAATGGGACATTAATAACCTTAATTTTTTGCAAATTTAGCGATTTTTCGTAAGTTTCGGACGAAATCTTTCAAAAAACGGAGGCAGACATTGATGATGCCTACCTCCGTAGTTTATTTAGTGGAATTGTTAGCGCAGGATAAGTTTGGTGGCTTGGCCGTTGATTACCAAGATATAGTATCCGGCGGGGAGGGAGATTGCTTGGCCGGAGGCGATGTGGCGACCGGTGAAGTCGTAAACCTCTACAGTAGTATCAGATGAAATGGTGCGCCCATTTACGATGAAGTTGACATCGTTATCATTAAATACCGAGCGCACGGAAGCGACTTCGGCTTCCCATGCCAACACGGGGAACCCATTGTTTAAGCCTTCGGGAGCGGCTACAAAGTTGGATGTATTGCCATTGAGTACGGCGATAGCATCGGTTTGGCCGAGTTCGTCGGCTGTAACAGCGGTGGCGTGCGAGTCGTCGCAGCCTGACAACTCGCTCACATAGAGGCAATCAGATACTTTGTTGGAGTACATCATATCCGACACTATGGCATGGGGCGAGCCCATATAGGGGTTTGAGTTGCCGGTGATAGCGCCCACATTATAACAGTGTGAGATGGCGAACGAGTCGTAGAGTGCACCACCGATGCCTGCGCCACCAAATCCGGAGGCGGTGACGGGAGCGGAGTTGTAGCAGTATTCTATCGAGGCATTGTAAGCACCCTGTCCCGCGATACCACCAACTTCGGTAGAGCCAAGAACAGCGCCATGGTTCACGCAACAAGCCACTTTGCCGCCTTCCATACAACCTACGAAGCCACCGGTGAACATATTGCCGGTGACAGTGGCATAATTGGCACAGTTTTGGATAGTTCCTCCAAGCATTTGGCCCACGAAGCCGCCGGTGACGATATCGCCGGTGATGGTGGAATTTGCGCCAAGAATAAGGTTGCAGATAGATGACTCTGTGCGCAAGACGGCAAAAAATCCTGTACCGCCGATTTCTTCGTCGAAGAATTCAACGGCAAGGTTGTCGATTGTGTGATAGTTGCCATTGAGTGTGCCCATAAAAGCCAACGAGTTGTCGACATTTTCTTGAGTTTGGCCATCGGTGTAGGTATCGAACAAACCGATTACCGGGAACTTCCGGCCAGCATCGGCAGCCATATCCAAATCGTCGGTGAGGCTGAAGAATTGGCCTTCGAAGGTAGTACCCGCATTGACTTGCTCGGCAAGGTATGCCAAGTGAGCGGGAGAAGAGATGATAAAGGGAGAGTTGGCAGAGCCGTCGCCTTCGGTCCATGAGGAGGCAGAGCCGTCCCAAGGGGCTGAAGCGAGGGCTGAAGCGGCGCAAAAAGCGGCAGCAGTAAGTGTGTAAATTTTCTTCATACTCTATAAATTTTAAAACTGACTGCAAATATACAAATAATTTCCAAAGAATTTCGTAACTTTGCATAAATTTTACAAGATGTCGAAAGCAAATCTCAAAAAAGAAGTCAGCCAAATGTCGGCGGAGCAACTGCGCGAGATAATTCTCGACGCGTATGATGCAGTGCCCGAAATCAAGCAGTATTTCGAGTATTTCATCAATCCCGATGAGGACAAACTCCTCACTGACTTCTCAGAATTTGTGAAAAAAGAGTTTTACCGAAGTAAGCGCCATAACTGCAAAGCGAGAGTGTTGGTGGTGAAACGCGAACTGAAAAAAATGCAAGGTTTCGGGATGTCGTATCACAAATTTAACAATGCGCTATTGATAGTTGTTGTGCATATCGGCATTGCTGACAAATTTGTGTATCTGACCGATGCACATCGCAAATTGGTGGATTTCTGCATAGAGCAATTGCTCGCACGCGCCGACAAAGTCGGGCAGTATAGCGACATACTTAAACGTATTGACGAAACTATTATAAAATGTGATTACGTCACTTTCGACATCAAAGAGCGCTGTAGAATAGCAGTGAGAAACCACAAAGAACAGTTATGAATCGAAATATAGCCATCATATTGCTATTGCTGAGTTTGGGCACCGTGGCTTTCGGCAAGAAGAAAACGGTGTTGGAACCTTCGTATGCGTGGCAAATGACCTATCCGCTCGGTCTCCGCACTGAAGCCACCATCGACACACTTTTTGAGGACTACGCTCAGCGGTTTGTGCCCGGTGCAATCTACGATGCCACAGCGGCCACCGGCAACTACGGAGCGCAGGCCTACAATGCCGTGTGGATGGACCAATCAGTGCGTAGCGACTTCTTTTTCCGCGACGGATTGGAGTACTATCTACCCTCGCCAAAGAAGCACATCTTCTACAATACTCGTATTCCGATGACACTGGTGAGTTACAATACCGGCGGCGAGCGCGACAATGCTCAAGACCACTTGGGCGTGACCTTCTCGGGCAACGTAAACAGTCGCTTGCAAATCGGTGCTATGCTCAACTATATTTATTCCAAAGGCAGTTACAATTACCAATCTGACAAAGACCTCGATTGGGGCTTTTCTGCTTCGTACATCGGCGATAGATATGAGTTTCAAGGCTTTGGCTATCACTACAATTTAGTAAATAAGGAGAATGGCGGCATCACCGACTCGCTCTACATCCTCGATCCGGCACTGATACAAGGCGGTGTGTCGACAGTTGACCCAAAAACCATCCCGACTCGACTAAGCAACGCCCACTCGCGCAACAAAGGTCAGCACATCACCCTCAACAACCGCTATAAAGTGGGCTTTTGGGCTGAAAAATACGAAGGCGACTCAGTAGTGAGCCGTACCTATATTCCCGTGACTTCTTTCTTCTGGAATTTCGACTACGATGCCGCACGCCACATTTTTCGCGATGATGCATCGGGTGAAATCTCCAATTATTTCGACAATATATACTTGAATGGCCGCGAAACCGGCGACGAAACGTCTTATTGGAGCATATCCAACACAGTAGGCATATCCTTATTGGAAGGTTTTCATCGCTATGCCAAGTTCGGTTTGGCAGCCTACGCCACTCACCAAGTGGCGCGCTACACCCAAACAGCCGACACGTTGGACCACACCGACCTCACTCCCCTACCCGTGTCGGTATTGCCATCTGAGACAGAACATAACGTGACCGTGGGCGGCCAACTTACCAAGCAACACGGCTCCATCCTCACCTATATGGCCACCGCTGAATTCGGAGTGACCGGACGACGCTCCGGCGATGTAAATATCAATGGACAAATCACCACTCGCATCCCAATACTTGGCGACACCATGGCTGTAAGCGCTCACGGCGCCTTCACCAACACTGCAACGTCCTACTTTATGCAGCACTTCATCTCAAACCACTTCGCATGGGAGAATGATTTCAGCAAAGAGCGGCGTGTGCGCATCGGCGGACGTTTGCATTTACCTCAAACATTCACCACGGTTGAAGCCGAGGTGACTAATGTGGAGAATTACCTCTATTTCAACCGCCAATTTCTGCCGGAATGTCACACCGATAACGTGCAAATATTCAGCGCCCGCCTCAGCCAACATCTGCAAGCCGGGCCTCTGGGTTGGGACAACCGCATTACATATCAAACCAGTTCGAACGAGCAAGTAATTCCGCTACCAAAGTTGGTAGTTTACTCAAATCTATATCTCAATTTCAAAGTAGCCACGTTGAGTGTGCAATTAGGTATGGATTGCCACTATTATACTCGCTACTATGCGCCTAACTACCAACCGGCTACAGGGGCCTTTGCCAATCAACACGAATTGAAATACGGCAACTACCCGCTTATGAACGCTTACGCCAATTTCAAGTTGTCGAAAACCCGCTTCTATGTGATGTGGAGCCATATAAACCAAGGTTGGTTCTCGTCGGATTATTTCTCGATGCGCCACTATCCACTCAATCCTCGACGCTTCCAAATAGGGCTTTCAGTGGATTTTGCCAACTAATTAAATAATTTTAGTATTCCACAATAGCCAAATACACAATAAAATTTGTAACTTTGCCCCCAAATAGGACAAATAAAAGTATGAATATCAACAAAATCATAACAATAGCCGCTTTGGGCATCACCGGATTGTGGTGCTCGGCCCAAAGTAACGTCATTGAAGAAGTGGCATGGATTATCGGCGATGAACCCATCTATAAATCCGAGATTGAGGAGATGTACCAAGATATGCAAAACGAGCGCACTCCGATTTCCGGCGACCCATACTGCGTTATCCCCGAACAAATTGCGATCGACCGACTGTTTCTCCACCAAGCCGATTTGGACACTATCGAAGTGCCGGAATCAATGGTGCAACAACAAGTCGACTCGCAAATGAACTTCTTGATTACCAACCTCGGCTCACGCGAAAAAGTGGAGCAGTATTTCCGCAAAACCTACGCAGATATTCGCGAATACTATACCACATCTATTCGCAATCGCTACCGCATAGGCCAGGTGCGTTCGAACCTTACAAAAGACTTGAAGGTGACACCGGGTGATGTACGTCGCTATTACGAACAATTACCGCAAGACTCCATTCCGTATGTGCCCTTGCAAGTTGAGGTGCAAATCATCACTCTCAACCCCATCATTCCTCGCCAAGAAATTGAGGACGTGAAAGCGCGTCTGCGCGACTATGCCGACCGCGTGAACCGAGGCGAGGCCGACTTCTCCACCTTGGCAATTCTCTATTCAGAAGCCCCCGAAGGCGTGCGTGGCGGTGAAATCGGTTTTATGGGTCGTGGTCAACTGGTGCCGGAATATGCAGCCGTGGCGTTCAACCTCAACGACCCCAACAAGGTGTCGAAAATCGTTGAAACCGAATACGGTTTTCACATCATTCAATTGATTGAAAAGCGCGGCGACCGCATCAACACCCGCCATATTCTATTGCGTCCAAAAGTGTCGCCCGAAGACCTCCAAGCCGCTGTGGAGCGTTTGGACTCGGTGCGCACCGATATTGTAGACAATCAACGCTTTACCTTTGAAGAAGCCGCTCGATACATTTCGCAAGACAAAGACACTTTCAACTCGCGCGGTGTGATGGTGAACTCTGCCACCGGCACCACTTGCTTTGAGATGTCGCAATTGCCCCAGGAAGTGGCCCGCACAGTGGCATCGCTCGAACCCGGCGAAATATCCAAACCGTTCATCATGCGCGACCCTAAACGCGACCGCGAAATCGTGGCCATCGTGCGCTTGACCAATCGTATCCCCGCTCACCAAGCCAACCTCTCCGACGATTATCAGTTAATCAAGGGTATGTATGAAGAGGCCGCCGGCCAACGTATCGTTGACGAATGGCTCAAAAACAAAATCAGCACCACATACGTGCGCATCGAAGAAGGATGGCGCGGTTGCGATTTCCAATATCAAGGTTGGGTTAAATCCAAATAATCCGCTCGCTATTTAATTATGCGCAAACTCATTGCGATAATCATCACTGCTGCGGCCTGCGTTTCGCTCCTTATGGCGCGCAGTCCGCAGCAGCGTTCTGCTACCTTCACCCCGCAAGTGCCCACCGCTAATCGGGCTGTGGGCAATCGTGTTTTCTTGGAAAAAGCCGATCGGCTCACCAAAGCGGAGTTAGACTCGTTTATGGTGCTCAACGGCAACGTGATGTTCACCAAAGGACCGATGAAAATGTGGTGCGATAGCGCCCACTATTATGCCGAAACGGAATCGTTTGAGGCCTTCGGATCGGTGAAGATGCAACAAGGCGACACCTTATTTGTTTATGCCGATGAACTCAACTACAATGGGCCGAGCGAAATCTGCTACCTCTATGCCGATGCCGGCAAGAAAGTACGTCTGATTAATCGCGATGTGACGCTCGAAACCGACGTGTTCGTATACGATTTGCGACTTGATATGGGCTACTACACCGTGGGCGGTGTGCTCTTCGACAAGCAAAATCGCTTATACTCAATGCAAGGCGAGTACATTCCATCAACCAAAGAGGCAAACTTCTACGAAGATGTGCACTTGTTTTCGCACTCCTCATCCGACACGCTCAATATCTATAGCGATACACTATATTACAACACAAATACCCATATTGCCGAACTGTTTTCGCCCAGCGAAATCATCAACCGTCGCGGCATCATTTACACCACCAACGGGCTGTACCACACTCAGTTAGATACAGCAGCGCTATACGACCGCTCGGAAGTGGTCACTCCCGAAGGCCGCCGTATGATGGCCGACACCATTTACTACGACCGACCTGCCGGATTGGCCCACTGCTACGGTGATATGGTGCTCACCGACAGCGCTCATCACTCGCAACTCTGCGCTGATTACGGCTTCTTCAACCAACGCACCGACAGCGCATACGCCATAGGCCGTTTGCTTGTAAAAGAATATTCGCAAGGCGATACGCTATACCTACACGGCGGCCAAATCAATGCATACCGAGTGTTCGACACCATCGTCACTCCGGCCATTCCGGCCGACACCGTGGCCGGCACTGCCGAGGTGCCGGGAAGGGTGACCATCGACACCATCAACGTGGCCGACATCTATCCTCGCGTGCGATTCTACCGCTCTGATATGCAAGGTATTTGCGATTCGATGCGAGTGTCGCGTGCTGACTCTTCATTGCGAATGTACGTTCACCCGGTAATATGGAGCGACAACCGCCAAATCACCGGCAATGTCATCGAACTATTTATGAACGACAGCACCATCCGCCAAGCCCGATTGCCTCAATTCGGTATCACAATCCAAAAGAAATGTGAGCCCTATTTCGACCAAATCGCCGGCAAAGAAATGATAGCCAATTTCGAAGGAGGAGAACTGCGCCAACTCGATATCAACGGCAACGTGGAGATGATTCTCTATCCCGAAGAAAACGACTCCACATTCAATAAAATGGTAACCGCTCAGAGTTCGTTCCTCACCGCCACATTCCGCGACCGAGCCACAGAATACGTGCGCTTATGGCCCGAAACCACCGGCAAAGCCATTCCGCTCTTTTTGGTGAAGAAGTCGCAACTCTACTTGCCGAAATTTGTATACCACGAGAATGTGCGCCCGCTTTCGCCCGCCGACGTGTTCATCATCCCCAAGGAGATGGATCGCTTGATGGAGTCGGGCGAGCAATAATCAAAGCTTCATGGCTGATATCACCGCTATTCGTTCCGGAGCCTCAATGACTTTGGGCCAACAAGCCGCGCTGACCATCAAGATGGCGCTGCCGGCAATATTGGCTCAGTTGTCGACCATCCTGATGTTTTACATCGATGGCGCAATGGTGGGCCGTTTGGGGGCGAACGAGTCGGCCTCAGTGGGACTGATGAACAGTTCGCTGTGGCTGTTCTGGGGCGTATGTTCGGCAGCCACCACCGGCTTCTCGGTGCAAGTGGCGCACCGACTCGGTGCCAACTCGCCCGAACAGGCACGACGAGTGGTGCGCCAAGGTATCGCCTCGAGCCTCATTTTCGCCGTGGTCATCGCCGGTATCGGGTTGGCCATAGCGCCCGCCCTACCCCGCTGGCTCGGTGGCGCGGAGGCCATCTGCGGAGATGCCTCCACTTACTTCGCCGTGTTTGCCGCCGCGTTGCCTTTGCTCACGATGAACTACCTCTCCTCGGGCGTGCTGCGCTGTGCCGGCAATATGAAGGTGCCGGGGCTGCTGAACGTGGTGATGTGCCTGCTCGATGTGGTGCTCAATTTCTTCTTGATATTTTCCACTCGCGAGGTGGAGATTCTCGGCTCGGTTATCACCATTCCCGGCGCCGGGTTGGGCGTGCTCGGTGCGGCCATCGGCACAGCGGGCGCCGAGGCCATCGTCGGTCTATACCTCTTATATTATATTGTGCGAGTGGAGCCGGACACGCGGCTACGTGGCCACGAGCGCGGCAGTTTCCGGCCGCAGGCCGATGTGCTACGCAAGGCGCTGAAAATTTCCGCACCGATGACATTGGAGCACGCGGTGTTTTGCTCGGCGCAGATTATGATTACGGCCATCGTGGCGCCGTTGGGCATCGTGGCAATTGCTGCCAACGCGTTCGCGGTTACGGCCGAGAGCCTGTGCTACATGCCCGGCTTCGGTATCGGCGAAGCGGCCACCACCTTGGTTGGCCAAAGCCATGGCGCCGGGCGGCGCGACTTGGTGCGCCGCTTCTCCTACCTCGCCATGTGGCTCGGCGTGGCGTTCATGAGCGTGGCCGGTATTCTACTCTACTACTGTGCTCCCGCCATGATGTCAATCCTCACAAATATCCCGGAAATTCACAGTCTTGGAGTGGAAGTACTGCGCATCGAAGCATGGGCCGAGCCGCTCTATGCCGCGTCGATTGTGGTCTACGGCGCGTTTATCGGTATGGGCGACACCTTGGTGCCCGCCATCATGAACTTCGGTAGCATTTGGGCAGTGCGCATCCCCTTGGCAGCGCTGATGGCCCCCACACTCGGCTTGCAAGGAGTGTGGATAGCCATGGCCATCGAACTCAGTTTCCGCGGCCTAATCTTCATCATGCGCCTTCGCCTCAAACTACCGAAAAGCGACAAGTGACCTAATACTAAATACGGCTGTGCATTATCTTTTGCTATAGCCGGCGGCTATTTGCGGGGGTTGGGAGAGTATTTTTGCTTTCAAAATGATGCTTTACAACATATTGTTGAAAAAAATCGCAAAAAACTTTGGTAGTACCAAAACTTATCACTAATTTTGCCGAAACATAAAACACTAAACCTAACAAACAAAAAACGGGTATGAAAAAACACAATTTTTACGCCGGGCCTTCGATCCTGAGCGAATACACTATCAAGAACACGGCAGAGGGTATTCTGAACTTTGCCAACACCGGTCTGTCCGTGCTCGAAGTATCTCACCGTAGCAAAGAATTCCAAGCAGTGATTGATGAAGCCACGGCGTTGGTGAAAGAAATCCTCGGTATCCCCGAAGGCTTCTCCGTGCTCTGGCTCGGCGGCGGCGCTTCATTGCAATTCTGCATGATGCCCTACAACTTCTTGGCCAAGAAAGCGTCGTTCCTCGACACCGGCACATGGGCATCGAACGCCATCAAAGAAGCACGCCTCTTTGGCGAAGTCGACGTGGTCGCTTCTTCCAAAGACGCTAACTACACATTCATCCCCCGTGGCTGGCAAGTGGCTGCCGACTCCGACTACTTCCACTACACCACCAACAACACAATCTACGGCACTGAAATCCGCAAAGACCCCGAAGTGGCTTGCCCGCTGATTGCCGACATGAGTTCCGACATTTTCTCGCGCGAAATCGACTGGTCGAAATACATCGCCGTATACGCCGGTGCACAAAAGAACTTGGCACCCGCCGGTGTGACCATCGCCATCGTGCGCGACGACGCCCTCGGCAAGGTTGACCGCCCGATTCCCACAATGTTGGACTACCGCACCCACATCAAAAAAGGGTCGATGTTCAACACTCCTCCCGTGCTCCCCATCTTCTCCGCACTCCAAACCCTCCGCTATTATAAAGAACTCGGCGGCTTGAAAGAACTCGAACGTCGCGACCTCGAAAAGGCCGGTGCTCTCTACGAAGCCATCGACGGCAGCCGTCTGTTCAAAGGCACTGTAACCAATGCCGAAGACCGCTCCATCATGAACGTTTGCTTCGTGATGAAACCCGAATACGCCGAATTGGAAAAAGAATTCGTGGACTTCTGCGGTGAACGTGGCATCGTAGGCATCAAAGGCCACCGCTCAGTGGGCGGCTTCCGCGCATCACTCTACAATGCTCTGCCCTTGGAAAGCGTGAAAGTGCTCATCCAAGCAATGAAAGACTTCGAAGCAAAACACTAATCACATCGACGCGCTATGAAAACAATCTTAGTTGCTACCGAAAAGCCCTTCGCAGCCGTAGCCGTTGAAGGTATTCGCAAAGAAGTTGAAGCCGCAGGCCATCGCTTGGTGTTGCTCGAAAAATATACCGACCGCGCCCAATTGCTGGCTGCAGCCGCTGAAGCAGATGCAATCATCGTGCGTAGTGACAAAATCAACGAGGACGTATTCGCTGCCGCTCCCAATCTCAAGATTGTGGTACGCGCCGGCGCCGGTTACGACAACATCGACCTCAAAGCCGCTACCGCTGCCAACGTGGTGGTTGAGAACACTCCCGGCCAAAACTCCAACGCTGTGGCCGAACTCGTGTTCGGTATGGCCGTGATGGCTGCCCGCAATATGTATGCCGGCACCAGCGGTTGGGAACTCAAAGGCAAGACCCTTGGTATTCAGGCATTTGGTCAAGTAGGTCGCAATGTGGCTCGTATCGCCAAAGGTTTCGGTATGGAAGTGTCGGCTGTTGACCCCTTCTGCCCCGAAGAAGTGATAGCCCAAGCCGGTGTGGCTCCCGTGAAGACTGTTGAAGACCTTTACCGCAACAACGCAGTGGTATCAATCCACATTCCCGCCACTCCGCAAACCATCGGTTCAATCGGCTATGACCTCATCACCCTCATGCCCAAGAACGGTCTTCTGATTAACACCGCCCGCAAAGAAGTAGTTGACGAAGCCGGATTGGCACGCGCCTTGGAAGCACGCCCCGACCTCAAATACGTGGCCGACGTCAAGCCCGACAACGCTGCTGAATTGGAAGAAAAATTCCCCGGCCGCGTGTTCTTCACTCCCAAGAAAATGGGTGCTCAAACCGCAGAAGCCAACATCAACGCCGGCATCGCTGCCGCCCGTCAAATCGTGGCTTTCTTCACTGATGGTTGCGACCGCTTCCGTGTGAACTAATTCCCTACCCCATACATACAGCAAAAGCGACCACCGACTCGGCGGTCGCTTTTGCTGTATTCTCAACACATATTGCGGTCTGATGAGAAAGCGCTCTCACTTTTCATGGCGATGGGAAATGACGGCTACGATGAGGTGGCGTATGCGGTCAATTATAAAACCGAAGAGGTAGATGCAAGCGGTGGCTACAATAGTGAATATGGTAAATTCGAGCAAGGTGGTGTGTGCCCAAACATTTCGTACCGCCGGACGCAGGTATTCCACCCAAATGGCGGGATTTTTGTGAATGAGGTACACGGCAAACGCTCCGGAGGCCAAATAGTTGATTACTTTGCAGTGAAAGCGCAATGTGGCAAAGAAAGCGAACAATGCAACTGATTGCGCTATCACCAACGGTGAATTATACGCAAAAGTAAATGTAGATTTGCAATAAAGGCTCATAAATACCACCGCCATTGTCGTCCATACATACATTGCTATCGACCATTGGCGACATTGCGCTACATTCCGTTTAAAATCAACGTGGCGACGCAAATATCCGCCTATCAAATACATCATCACCAATTGGATAATAGTATATCCGGTGGGATTGAACTTGCCGCCATGCCACCAACCGCAGTAGCAGTTGAACGCAATAAAGGCAATCAGCGTCAACGATAATTGTCGACGTGAGAGCGTGTCTAATCCCGCGTTGAGCAATGGAGCCAACAGGCATAAACCAAAGTAGGCGGGAACATACCATAAATCATTGTGAGTGAGCACCATCCACGACTCGCCCCAGCGCGTCCACTGCCACGTCCCGTTGATAAGCATCACCACCGAGATAACGCCCACAGAATAAAACAAGCATAGGCCTACGAAGCGTATCATCGAGCGCCACGACAACCGTATGCCGAAGTAACCCGAAATCATCGTAAAACAGTTCACGCCCACGATGGCTCCGGCCTCCACAACGAGCCGCCACCAGTCGCGCCCGGTAGCCGCCCACGGCCCCACCGCCTGCGGCAGCCCCACCGCCGCCCCATCCAGATGCAGCACCACCACCATACACATCGCCACCACCCGCAGCCCCTCAAAATTACTCTCCCTCTCCTTCATACTGCATCACTTTAGTTATAGGTTCTGAAATTTTCGACTTGGTCGAGCACTTTTTCGAAGATTTCTTGGCTCCACTGTGGCGGATATTGATTGTGATAGAGCAGCATCATCAGGTTGCTGGCCAAGGTTTTCTTCAGGTTATTGTTGTTGAGCCAATCGGCATGGATGGCAGTGTCGTCGATGAGTTGTTTGATCTTTTTTGACAGCTCGATGCAGCGTTCATTGGCGTATTCAAAGTTATTCTTGTCGCGAATATCCACCAGAATATCGTAGAAAGCTTTTTCCTCGAATGAGATTCCGAGCTCTTTGAATTTTGCTTTGTCAAGGTTGAGCCGATGGAAGATATCCACGAGTTCGGCCGAGAGGCTGTCGACTTTTGCCGTCACTTGGTCTTGAATGGCTTGAATTGTGGCCGTGGCGGTGTCGTTGGTGAATGTGAAATTGTCGCGTGTGTTATATTCGTCAATTGTTTTTTGAAGCAGTTCTTCAAACCGCTTTGCAGCCACTTTGTTCACTTTCTTATACTCGGAAATTGCTTTTTTGAGCATTTTCACGAGCATTTGAAACTTGGTGTTGGGCATTTTGATATGTTCAAGTTTCTTCATGAAGTCGTCGTCGAAGATGTCTTCTTCGCGGTCTTCTTCGCTGAAGAGGCTTTCGACTCCTTGCACCTTGATGGCTTCTTCCACCATAGCCGACACCGCGCGGTTCATGCTTTCGGTGTCGTGTTGGCTGCCGGTCATCTTGCTCACGTATGAGGAAACGCCCATAAAGAATTGCGCCCATGCGGTTTGGTCATCGCTCAAAGCGCCGGCCGGGTGACAGATGCTGAACGCTTGCTTCATCCGTTTAACGTGCTTGACAAAGCGTGTTTTGAATGTAGGCTTTTCCGGCAGGATTTTTGTAAGCACAAATTCAGCCGCCTCTTGCAGAATGAAAAGACGGCGCAAGGGCGTGGCGGTAAAGAATTCTGCCACATTGAAATCGTGCATCAATTCTTTGATGATTTGCAACTCGTTGACAAAGGCTTGTGTGGCGATGTCGAGCTCATTTTCGCTGATGCCAAGTTCGTCGCCGCCATACATTTTCAATGCTTGCTGCATATTCTCATGTATGCCGATATAATCCACTATCAAGCCGAAGTCTTTACCGGGATATTTGCGATTTACGCGCGAGATGGTCTGAATCAGAGTATGCTTTTGCAGCGGTTTATCGTTGTAGAGCACAGCGAGACAGGGCACATCAAAACCGGTTATCCACATATCCACCACAATAGCGATGCGGAAGTTGGAATTCTCGTTTTTGAATTGAGTATCAAGCATTTGGCGATAAGGCTTGTCGCCAAGAAGGTCGTACATTTCTTGCGGCTTGTCGTCCTTGTTGCGAGTGGCCACCATGTTCACCATCGGTAGCTCCATTAGTGCCTCAAGCTCATGTCGGCTGAGGTTGGCTTCGTTGGCTGCGCGACGTGGCACAAACCAGTCGGGACGCTCATTCCGCAATGCACAATATAGTTTGTAGGCTATGGGGCGGTTGCTACATACTATCATTGCTTTTTGCACCACATCCGGCTTGTCAGCGCACATTGTTTCGTAGTGGTTGGCTATATCTGCAGCCACACGGGCAAGGCGGTCTTCATTTCCGAGAATGCCTTCCATGCTGCTCATCGCCTTTTTGCTTGCCGCTACATCTTCCGGTGTAGCGCCTTCGTCGGAGCAGAGTTTATAATAGGCTTCGATGGCTTCGGCTTGCTCTTTGTTGAGCGACACACGAGCCAGACGCGGTATGTACTTAATATCCACGGTGATACCATCGCGCACAGCCTCGCGCATGGTGTATTTATCCACCACAGCGCCGAACACGTGAATACAGTCGTCGGTCGGAGTGCCGGTAAAGCCCACGTATGTGGCATTCGGCAGCGCGTCACGCAGATAGGCGGCAAATCCGCGAGTGATGAAAGCGCCGAGTCGGGCGGCATCCTTGTCCTGAGTGGCTGGTTCGGCAGTTTTCAGTTCGGCACGTTTGGCCGTGTCATCGACGATGCGCAGTTTAGAGCCGAGATTGTTTTGGGTGCGGTGTGCTTCATCGCTGAAGCAGATGATGTTAGAGCGGTCGGAGAGCAAGCCGGTTGCCTCGCAAAATTTCTGAATGGTGCAGATGAATATGCCGCCGGAGCCGCGGTTGCCGAGCTCCTTGGCAAGGTCGTTGCGCGAATCAATCACGCGCACTTCGCCGTTGCTGAGGAAGTCGGAAGAATTGATAAACAGTTTTCCGGCTTGCGACTGCAAATCTTCGCGGTCCACCAGTATCACAATTGTTGGCGAGCCGAGTTGTTTCTTGCCTCGCAACACGAGCTGGCGGGCAAGGAACACCATGGTGTATGTTTTTCCGCAACCGGTAGCGCCGAAGTAAGTGCCACCCTTGCCGTCGCCGCCGTTGCTGCGTTGGTGCTGCAGTATGTGGTAAAATAATGCTTGCGTGGCAAAAAACTGCGGATAGCGGCACACGATTTCTTCTTCTTTTTCGCGCTTGAGGTCGGGGAAATACACGAAATCGCGTAGCAGTTGCAGGTAGCGGTCGGGGGTAAATGCGCCGCCGATGAGCGTTTGCAGTTCGGGCAGACCGGTTTTGGCAGTGTTGTCGCTATTGTTGATTTTCTTCCACGCGTAATAATGCTCGTAGGGGGTGTAGGTGGTGCCGAGGCGCGTGTTCGACATGTCGCTGATTACCGACAGGGCGGTGTAGCGAATCAGGTGCGGAATGTCGCGGCGATAGCGAATGTGAATTTGGTCGTGCGCATTGGCTATGGTGGCATTGGGGTCGGTAGGATTCTTCAGCTCGATAATGCAAGTGGGAATACCATTCACCAGCAACAGCACATCGGGAATACGCACCTTGTCGCTTCCGCCGTAGCTCACCTCAAACTGATTGGTTACGCGGAAAATATTCTTCTCCGGGTGCTCGAAGTCGATGTATTGGACAAGGATTTGCTCATCTTTTTCAAGGCGGTTGAAAGCAAAACCATCGCGGTATAGCAAAAACGAAGCGCGGAGGGTGTGGTAAAGGGTATCTTCGCCTATGTTGCGAAGGTTACCCACAATGGCATCATACTCCGACTGCGACAGCATCGGATATTGCGTGGCGAGAAAGTCGCGGAGGTCATTTTCGTAGAGTGTTTCCGATGTCAGACGGTTGAGTTTGCTGCCGTGAGTATGTAGCCAACCGACCTGCGTCATCAGTTCGCAGAACCCTTTCTCGTATTCCGATTCATAAAGTTTACCGTGTTTCATACTTCTCTCGGAGTGTTAGCGGCCCGCTGCACCATGGCAGGAGCCAAGATTTTCAACTGTTCCCGAGCTTCTTTTGCAATCGCTCTCGCCTCCTCCGCGCAATTATACAGCGCCACAATCGAGCGTTGAACCTCAATTGGCGGCAGCGGAATTTTAACTCGCTGCATATCTTCCCAATTAAAAGTTTCTCTTGCACTTCCCCATGAATTGAAACGAGCAATTCTATCAAACTCCGACCTTTGCAACATCAAGAATAAATAACTTGCATCTAAAACATCTTCATTCTTGACAGCAAAAACAGTGTAAGCCGATGACACAATAAACGTATTTTTTGAGTCATTGAATGCCAGTGAAATCTTATTCCCATTGCGAGATGTTACAGGAACAAAAGAAACCCACTTAGGTTTTACAATTTTGTATGAAGTCAGAGAAACACCATCCATATTAGCTTTCGTTTCAATGAACTTTTTTTCAATACTAATACCCTTTAAATCATTAAGAGTATACGTATTGTCAGAATTGCGCAAATCACATTCTTCAATCAGCTCTCCCAACTTTACCATTGGAGCTCCTTGAAATATTTTAGTCACGTCGTATGCCATTTTTATTCAAGGTTAAATCCGAGGGTGGCGAAGGCTTTGCGCAAGGCGGCGTCGTTGGCTTCTTGGCGAGCGAGAAGGGTTGCCACTGTTTTGGAGGCTTCGCTCATCACTGCTTCGTAGTCAATATTGGTGTCGCGGTCGACAAACTCTATATATCGGCTTGGCACAAGACTCCAGCCGTTTGCTTTGATTTCGTCGATGCCAACGGAGCGGTAAAGCTCCGGCTCGGCAAAGTTCGTACCGTCGGTGCCATCGGCTTGCCAGCGGTGGTAGATTTCCACCACCTTTTCAATCTGTTCGGGCACGAATTGAACATATTTTTTCTCGTAAATATTCTCGTTCCAAGTGCGGAGGTCCATAAACAAGATTTCGCCTTGGCGAGAGCGTTGTTGGCGACCGTGCCATAATCCGCCTTTCTTGTTTTGGTTGAGAATCCACAGCGTCACGGAAATGTCGGTGGAGTAGAACATATTTCGTGGCAACACGATGATAGCTTCCACTTTGTCGTTTTCAATGAGCTTTTGGCGGATGTTCACAGAGTCGTCGTCGGAAAGAGCACCATTGGCGAGTAAGAATCCGGCGATGCCACGAGTCACTTCGAGTTTGGAGAGCATGTGGAGAATCCACGCATAGTTGGCATTGCTTACCGGCGGAAGGCCGTAGCCGTCCCACCGAGGGTCGGTGGTTAATTCGTCCTCCGCTCGCCATTTTTTGAGGTTGAATGGCGGATTAGCCATAATGTAATCCATCTTCTTGTCGGAGTGGTGCTGGTTTTGGAATGTGGAAGCCGGACGGTCGCCGAGGTTGTGGCTGATACCACGCACGGCGAGGTTCATCTTGGCGAGGCGGTAAGTGTCGGGGTCGCGCTCCTGACCGTACACGTTCACCGCATTGGTGTTGCCGCCATGTGCTTCCACAAATTTCACGGACTGCACAAACATACCGCCCGAGCCGCAGCACGGGTCGTAGATGGTGCCGTCGAACGGCTCAATAAGCGATGCGATTAGCTCAACAATGCTATGCGGTGTGTAAAACTCGCCTTCTTCTTTTTCCGCATTGAGTGCAAAGGCTTGGAGGAAGTATTCATACACGCGGCCGATAAGGTCTTTTTCGTGAAAACGCTCTTGCGAAATCTTGTTGACCTCATCAATTACCGACTTTAGTACTTTGGGCTCAAGTTGCGCCTTGGTGAAAATCTTTTGAGGTAGCGCTCCACGCAAGGTCTTCTCATCACGTTCAAGAGCGCTGATGATGTTGTCGAGATTTAATGCCAAGTCAACCGAAGCCGGCATGCTTTTGATTGTTTCCCAGCGCACTTCTTCTGTAAGGTAAAAGCAATCATCATAAAATGACGATTGATTCAAAAAAAAGCCATATTCCGCACTATCTTCTGCCACTCCATCTACTGTAATAAGTCGTTGCGCTACCTCACGGCGTTTCAATGTGAATTTTTCGCCAATGAAGCGCAAGAACACGAGCGTTAACAGTAAATCGCGTTTATCAGCCATAGATGCCTTGCCACGAAGCAAGTCACGACAATTAAAGAGTATATCTTCAAGTTTTATTTCTTTTTCAACTTTTTGTTTTTTTGCCATTATCTAAAAAATTTAAATGTTAATAGTAATAAAGGCAAAGTTACGAAAAATTTTTTACATTTAGCGAAGAAAATTACATGTTTGTGGACATGATTTCACGCATGATTTTCGAGGCTTGCAGCTTTCCGGCGAAAAGCCACGGCGTGGTGGGCAAAATTTCCTTGCACGCCCGCGATATGCGACTACGTGGTGAGAGATGCCACTCAACTATCCGCGAGAAACTGTATCAAAAGCCAATGCAACATGTATATAAGTAGGGACGTGGCCTGCGGTTGGGCCATCCGGATCTCCCCGAGGCAAGCAGCCCCCGAGGCAAGCCTCGAGGCTACAGACTAGTCTTGTTGAAACTTATTATCAAGGGATTATATCCTGTTCTCCTGATGAATCTCCTGTTCTATCATATAACAAACCTATATTTTCTGCTTTTCAAGTGCTTAGCAAGTTGCCGCGGAGCGGCTTTGATGCGCCGGAGGCGCTTTATTTTCGTTAGCCCCCGGGTGCTACCGCGGAGCGGGTTGCTCCCGGGAGTGTGTGCGGATATGGTTTTCGTTCCCCGGAGGGGATCTCTGCGCAGAACGTGCATACCACTGGTGTATGCAGAGATGCCCTCCGGGCAACAGGTGATGGTGGCGCCTCGACCGTGGGTAGGAACCACTCCGTGGTACCAACCCACGGCTAACGAAGATATAGCGCCTCCGGCGCATCAAATGCCCTCCGGACATATTAGCCATGGTCTGAAGCTGATAGTGTTATACTGATTTTTGTTGGCGCAACGGCGGCATACCGGCTACTGTGAGCCCTTTGCACAACGCGTTTCACACGATGGGCTTTTGGCATTGCTTCTAAAAATGGAGCATTTTTTGGTGAAAATGGGGGATTGGGGCGGTTATGTGGCGGAAAATTCGTAACTTTGTGGGCTGAAAATAAATTGATAATAAAGTGTCACGAAAACGTAAACCTTATCCCCTGCTTGAGGGGTTGACTATAGTGGATGTGGCGGCTGAAGGGAATGCTTTGGCGCGCCACGATGATATGGTGGTGTTTGTGCCTTACGGCGCCCCGGGCGACGTGGTGGATGTTCAAATCACCAAGAAGCGTCACAGTTATACTGAAGGCCGCATCGTGCGGTTGGTCAAAGCGGGCGATGTGCGCATTGCGCCGCGATGCGAACATTTCGGTGTGTGTGGAGGTTGCCGCTGGCAACATCTGCCCTACTCTGTGCAATTGGAATGTAAGCAGCGCCAAGTGAGCGATGCGTTGCAACGTATCGGCAAGGTGGAATTTCCGCCCATCACTCCTATAAAAGGGTCGGCTCGCATCTGGGAGTACCGTAATAAGATGGAGTACACCTATTCCAACCGCCGCTGGCTTACGCCGGAGCAAATGGCCTCGGGCGAAGTGTTCGACGACCGCGACGGAGCCGGCTTCCATATTCCGGGAGCTTTCGACAAGGTGTTGGACATTGATTGCTGCCATTTGCAAGATGACTTAGGCAACCAACTGCGTAGGTTTATCAAGGAATATGCCAAGGCCAACGGACTGTCGTTCTATGATTTGCGCGAGCAACACGGCTTGTTGCGCACGCTGATGGTGCGTATCGTATCCACCGGTGAGGTGATGGCTGTGATGTGCTTCGGCGAAGACGACCGCTCGGCCATCGAGCAAGTGATGAGCGCAGTCAAGACCGAGTTTCCGCAAATCACATCGTTGCTATACGTTGTAAACCTCAAGGCCAACGACACCATCTCCGACCAAGAGGTAGTGACCTACTCCGGGCGCGATTACATCGAGGAAGAGATGGAAGGATTGCGGTTCCGCATCGGGCCGAAGTCGTTCTATCAGACTAATTCCGAGCAGGCCTACGAATTATATAGGGTGGCACGCGACTTTGCCGACCTGCACGGCGACGAATTAGTGTACGACTTGTACACAGGCACCGGCACTATCGCCAACTTTGTGAGCCGTCGCTGCCGCCACGTCGTCGGCATTGAGTATGTGCCGGAGGCTATTGCCGACGCCAAAGTCAATTCTCAAGTGAATGGTATTGACAACACCGAATTCTATGCCGGCGATATGAAGGACGTGCTCACCGATGAGTTTATTGAACAACATGGACGTCCGCAAGTGATGATTATCGACCCGCCACGCGCCGGCATGCATGCCGACGTGGTGAAGGTGGTGCTCAACGCGCGTCCGGAGCGCATCGTCTATGTAAGTTGCAATCCGGCCACTCAAGCGCGCGACTTGGCTATGATGAACGAGCAATATCGCATCGTGGCGGTCCAACCGGTGGATATGTTTCCCCACACTCACCATGTGGAGAACGTGGTCAAACTTGTGCGGCGAGATTTGAATTGAAATAGCGCGGGTCGCCGGTGACTTCTTCGCCAATGAAAGGCGGGCGGTGGAAAGGTGTATTTTCGCTTGGCAATTCGATTTCGGCCACAACTAACGGGGCTAAAGCGCCGTGAAATTCGTCGACTTCCCAACGCAATCCACTACCGGCATCCACCACATAGCGATGCTTGGCAATGTGTCCGGAGCGGCACACGCTATCGAGCATTTGGCGAGCATCCTCGGAGGAGATTTCATACTCCCACTCGTGGCGCACAGCACCGCGATTGCGCGATTTCACAGTGATGAAGCCGCGTCCATCAACCAAACGCACACGCACAGTGGCATCAGCGTCTGTAGAAATGTATGCTTGCTCGATTGACCGCACCGATTGCGCCATTTGGCGATAACTGTCATTGACAACTAAAAATTTTCGTTCGATTTCTAACGACATATCTTTAAAATTGAAATATAGCGCAAAGATACAACAGAATGGCCGATTTTGGGCAAAAATTGTGATTTTTTTAATTACAATTTTTGTATCTGCACCTTTTTCGGTAGCCGAGGATGAGTATTTCATCCGAGGCATCGTGCGCGATTCCATCACATCGGAGGTGCTTCCCAACGCTTCCGTAGTCATTCCCGGCTCTGGCCGAGGAGTAATGGCCGACGACCGAGGCATTTTTGAAATCACTGTGCCTGCGGCCACTAAATATCTACAAATCAGTTACGTAGGATATGAGCGGCTGATATTGCCCCTAAAGCGTAATTCATACAATGTTTATGCGGCATATATGCGCCCTCAATCCACACAACTGCGCGAAGTGGAAGTGCATCGCCAACGCTATTCCAAGCATAATAATCCGGCAGTGGATTTTATGCGACGGCTCAAAGAGCGAGCGCCGCTCACCGACCCGCGCCGTCATCCCTACTATAGTTACGACCGCTACGAGCGAATTACCCTTGGATTAAATAATTTTAATGCCGAGCAACGCACAGCAATGATGGCTAAGTTCCCGTTTTTGGCCGAGCACGTCGACACATCGGCCGTCTCCGGCAAGCCATATTTGGGATTGATGGTGAAAGAAAAGCGTTCACAACTCAACTATCGTCGCGAGCCGGCTTCGTGGCGCGAAATCGTGGGCGGTGTGCGAAGCGAAGGCATCGACGAGATGCTCGACCCTGCATCGATGCGAGTGTTGCTTGAAGACATCGTGCGCGAGATTGATTTGTATCAAAATGATATCACGTTGTTGCAAAATCGGTTTGTAAGTCCGTTATCACGCATCGCAGCCGATTTCTACAAGTTCTACCTTACCGACACAGTGCAATTGGGCGATGAAAGATGCATCGTGCTATCGTTTTATCCCCACAACCATGCATCATTCGGCTTTATGGGCCATGTGTATGTGCCCGAAGGCGACACCACCATGTTTATTCGTCGCGTGGAGATGCACTTGCCACGCGAAATCAATCTGAATTTCATCAACAATTTGTACCTGAGTCAAACCTATCGACGCGCGCCCGACGGCTCACGATTGAAAGTGAACGATGACCTCACCATTGAGATGGGACTCAGCGACAAAGACAACGGGCTGTACATACATAGAATGTGCGCCTACGATAATCACTCGTTCGACGACATTCCCGACAGCGTGTTTAGCGGCGATGGCCGCAGCATCGAGGAGCGAGGTGCGGCACAACGCGACTCTGTGTATTGGCACGATGCTCGAATAGTAGGCATAGCGCAAGGCGAAAGCCGCGTGGGCGAATTGATGCAACGGATGCGCAGCGTGCCGCTTTTCTATTGGACCGAGAAAGCGGTAAGAATTATGTTCACCGGCTATATCTCCACCGACAATCCGAGCAAATTCGATATCGGTCCGGTGAACTCTATGATGAGTTTCAACTCCACCGAAGGCACGCGACTCAAATTCGGCGGCATGACCACGGCCAACCTGTCGAAGCGATGGTTTGCCCGCGCTTGGGGAGCCTACGGCTTTCGCGATAACCGTTGGAAATACAATGCCGAATTAGAGTATTCCTTCATCGACAAAGACTATCATTCGCGCGAATTTCCGATGCGCTCGGTGCGCCTCACATCGCAGTACGATATCGACCGTCCGGGCCAACACACACTGTTCACTACGCCCGACAACATAGTGCTATCGCTGAAGCGATTGACCGACGACCGCGTGGTGTATAAATGGTATAATCGATTGGAATTTATGTGGGAAACGCGCTCGCAATTCTCAGTAAATGTGGCAGCCAACAACATCCGTCGCGAAGCCGCACCTCAAATGCCATTGGTTGATGGCTACGGCAACAGAGTGAATAATTTCACTGAAAACACGTTCGAACTCACGTTGCGCTATGCGCCGGGCGAGAAAGTGTTTCAAGCGCGTTCGTATCGAATACCGGTAAATTTGGACGCACCGGCTATCACCTTGCGTCATATTTTTGCGCCGAAAGGATTTGGGGGGTCGCGTTATGCAGTGAACACTACCGAATTGGACATCCAAAAGCGATGGTGGTTCTCGGCCTTCGGCTATTTGGATATGTACTTGGGAGGCGGTGTGGTGTGGAGTCGCTCATCATTCTTCGACTTGCTAATTCCCAACGCCAACCTCTCCTACATCATCGAACCGCGCAGTTTTGCTCTATTATCGCCGATGGAGTTCATTCAAAGTTGGAATGCGTCGTTCGACCTCACCTATTGGGCCAACGGAGCGCTGTTCAACTTCATTCCCTATCTCAAGGATTTGAAATTGCGCGAAGTATTCTGCTTCCGCGGCTTTATCGGTGGGCTCAACAATCGCGCCAATCCGGCGCTTCACCCCGAGTTGCTTCAATTCCCTACGGGCACAGGCAGCATCACCAAGATGGACCATGGGCCATATATGGAAACGTCGGTCGGTATTGAGAACATATTCAAAGTGCTACGTGTCGACTACGTTTGGCGATTATCCTATCGCGATGTTCCCTACGAAATCGACCGCCACGGTGTGCGCATTGCTGTGCATGTGACCTTCTGAACATCGAAAAAGCAAGCGTGCCCGAAGCCATCTGTTTCGGGCACGCTTATGCTATGAAGTAGCATTATTTTGCTTCAGTAAGTGTGTAAGAAGTAACTTGAAGTTGATAGCCTATCACAAGAGTTGTATCGCCGGTGGCAGTGCAATTGAGTTGGAGTTCGGCGAGCCATTGAGTGGCGCGGCCGGTGGCGCGTGCTTCCGAGTCGCAGTGGCCACCTTCGGCTTGCTCTGTCTGCTGTGCTTGTTCAGCCTGCGCCATAGCCACGATTTCGCTTCGCGTTTTCACGATAGGCGACCAAAGGCCGATAGCGGTGATGAGTTTGCCGGGGGCTTCGGGCGAGAATGAGCCGTCGATTTGGTCGGTAGCCACACAGAATACCACGTTTTCGCTGTTGGCAGTAGAATCGGGGTTCACAATGAATGCTTTTGTGCCACCGTGTTTGCAAATATGTTGGCAAAGGCCTTCAACAGCAATAGTTTCGTTGGCAAATGCTTTGGGGTTGGCCATCAGCGAATCGACTGAAATGGCGGCGATTTGGGGCGCTTCATCATTAGATGCATCGCTATTGGAGCAACTTACAGCGGTGGCTATCAAGGCAAACAAGCCTATGAATGTCAGGAATTTGAGTTTCATGTCAGTATAAATTTAGAGGATGATTAATGGCGATGGTGAGGGCACCCTTGGCAGCCGGCGGATGAATGTCCTTCGGGACAAGGAGCGGGCTGAGGAGCAGTGGTGGTCTTAGCCGTGAAACCTATTTTCTTGAAGGCCTCAACAAGCGCTTCCACGGTGGTTTTCTCGGCATCGAAAGTGATGGACACGATTTGCTGTTGGCGATTTACCTCGACGGCTTGCACACCGGTTTCGTATCGCATACCTGTTTTCACCTTGTTCTCAACGTTTTGAGAAGTGATTTGCGGCTCAAGTGTGAAATAAGCCTTGGTAACCGGGGCTTTGGCTTGGGCTGTGACAGCACAGGCCAACACGAGTAATAAAATGGTGAGAAAATGTTTCATATTTGCGTGTGAATTAAAAATTCTTGAAGAAATCGCAAGCAAAGGTACAAAAAATTTGTAACTTTGCAATAACAATCACTCATAATATAATAAAAAAGGTTGTGAGTAGTTATATATATGTATGGAACTGAATAAATTAGTAAAAAAAATAGTGCCGATAGCGGTGATTGGTGTCGTTGTGGCCGGTTTGCAATCGTGCGGTGGCGCCAAATTGAGTACAGCCAACGAGCAGATGGCACGAGGCGAGTACTATGATGCATCGCGCACATATCGCAAAATTTACAACAAATTGACCAAGCGCGAAGAGCGTCCCCTACGCGGTCAGGTAGCATTTTTGATGGGTGAATGTCATCGACGACTCAACCAATTTGAGCGAGCCGCAGGAGCATATCAGAATGCCATTCGCTACGAATATCCCGACACGATGGAGTATTTGTATCTGGCTCAAATGCTCCATGGCAGCGGTCAGTATCAACGAGCAGTTGAGGCATACGAGAATTACCTGACGATGCGACCCGATGATGCTTTGGCGGTGAATGGTTTGGCCGGTGCTCGAATGGGATTGAATAAAAACAATCGCACACGCTATATAGTGCGCAAAGCGGATATGTTCATTTCATCGCGCAGCGACTTCTCGCCCATGTTCGCCCCCGGCACTTTCGACAAACTATATTTCACCACCACTCGCGAAAAAGTCACCGGCAATCGCAGCGAAATCACCGGCACCAAGTGCGGCGACATTTGGGTTGCCTCGAAAGACGAACGCGGAGTGTGGCAACGACCTGAACCGCTGGAAGGAGAACTCAACACCGACCGCGACGAGGGTATCATCTCGTTTTCGCCCGATGGCTCTACCATGTACCTGACTCGCGCGCGCCGCGAGCCCAATAGTTCCACTTCGGTAGAAATCTATACCTCGCAGCGCTCTGATGCTCAATGGGGCGCAGCGAATAAGTTCGACATTCTCAAGGATACCATCTCGGCTGTAGGACACCCTGCCGTGTCGCCCGACGGACAATGGCTATACTTCTCGAGCGATATGCCCGGTGGCTCGGGCGGACGCGACCTTTGGCGCGTAAACATCAACCAACGCATCGGCTCACTGGAAAATCTCGGCGAATGGATCAATACTCCAGGCGATGAAATGTTCCCATACGTGCGCACCGATTCTGTGATTTACTTTGCCAGCAACGGCCATCCCGGCTACGGCGGCCTTGATCTTTTCCGTGCCGAGCTCAAGCCTTCGGGCGGTTGGGCCGTGACCAATATGGGTCGCCCCATCAACTCACCGAGCGATGACTTTGGCATCACTTTCGGCGAAGGCGAAACCGGTTTCTTCTCCTCCAATCGCAATGACGGAAGAGGTTACGACAACATCTACTCCTTTGAACTTCCCGACCTCAAGATACTTATCTCCGGCTATGTGCTCGACCGCGACGAAGAGCCGGTGAGCGGTGCTGTCATTCGCATCGTAGGCGACGACGGCTCCAACCAAAAGCAACCGGCACGGCCCGACGGTTCATTCTCGTTCCCGCTCAATCGCGGTGTGCGCTATGTGATGCTGGCCGGTGCTCGCGGATACCTCAACGCTCGCCAGGAATTCACCTCCGACTCTGCCGAAGAGGACGCAGAATATGGCGTCGACTTCATCTTGGCTTCTATCACCAAACCGGTGGTTGTGGAAAATATTTTCTACGACTTCGACCGCGCCACCCTGCGTCCAGAGTCGAAAGAAGCGCTCGATGAAATGGTGCAAATGCTCACCGACAATCCGAATGTGACCATCGAAATGGCTTCGCACACCGACCGCCATGGCACCGACGCCTACAATATCGATCTCTCGTCGCGTCGCGCTCAAGCGGTAATCGACTACCTCATTGCCGCCGGCATATCACCCGACCGTCTGCAATCGCAAGGCTACGGCGAATCACGGCCCAAGACCATCACCAAGAAACTCGCTCGTGAGTATCCGCAATTCAAAGAAGGCGATGTGCTCACCGAGGAATACATACTCAACCTCTCGGAGGAAGACCAAGATATCGCCGACCAAATCAATCGTCGCACCGAGTTCCAAGTGCTCTCAATCGACTATCAAATGTATTGATTATGAACGAGATACAGAAACAAATAGAGCAGTTGCGCACTACCATCGAAGCGCACAACCACGCTTACTATGTGGAGAATCGCCCCACGATTTCCGACTTCGATTTCGATATGCTCCTCAAGCAACTTGAAGCCCTTGAGCGCGAGCATCCAGAATACGACGACCCTCTATCGCCCACACATCGCGTTGGCTCAGACCTCACATCCGGCTTCGAGCAAGTGGCTCACATCTACCCAATGCTTTCGCTGGGCAACACCTATTCGCCCGACGAAGTGGACCAATGGGTAGGCCGTATGGAAGCCGCCGTAGGTCGCTCGGAATTATCGTTGGTAGGCGAAATGAAATTCGATGGCACCGGTATTTCGCTCATCTACGAGCATGGCCGATTGGTGCGAGCAGTCACTCGCGGCGATGGCACTCAAGGCGACGTAGTCACCGCCAACGTAAAAACCATTCGCTCTATTCCGCTAAAGTTGCAAGGCTCGGGGTGGCCCGATTTCTTTGAAATTCGCGGCGAGATTGTGTTGCCGTTTGAAAACTTCGACCGCATTAACGCCGAACGCGCCCTCAACGAGGAGCCACTCTTTGCCAACCCGCGCAATGCAGCCGCCGGCACGCTCAAACTCTCATCACCGGCCGAAGTAGGGCATCGTGGCTTGGATGCTTACTTCTACTACCTCTTAGGCGAGAACTTGCCCTTTGACAGCCATTATGAAAATATGGAAGCCGCCCGCTCATGGGGTTTCAAAGTGTCGACCGCTATGACTCGCTTACACTCTATGGCTGAAGTCGACGATTTCATCAACCGATGGGACACTGAACGCCGCTCGCTGCCGGTAGCCACCGATGGCTTGGTGTTTAAAGTCGACTCGCTCACTCGCCAGCAGCAATTGGGCTTCACATCCAAGACCCCGCGCTGGGCCGTAGCATATAAATTTGCAGCAGAGCGCGCTTTGACACAGTTGCGCTTCGTGTCGTTCGACGTGGGACGCCTCGGGGTCATCACTCCGGTAGCCAACCTTGAACCGGTGCTGCTTTCCGGCACCATTGTCAAACGCGCATCCATGCACAATGCCGATATCATGCATGGCCTCGACATCCACAACGGCGACTGGGTGTATGTGGAAAAAGGCGGCGAAATCATTCCAAAAATCACCGGCGTGGAACTTTCGCGCAGAGACCCTGCCGCCGAAGAAGTCTCCTTCGTGACGCACTGTCCCGCGTGTGGAGCGCCGTTGGTGCGCGTCGAAGGCGAAGCCGCATGGACTTGCCCCAACAAATATCACTGTCCACCGCAGATTATCGGCCGCATCGAACATTTTGTGGCACGTAAAATGATGAATATCGACGGTATCGGCGAAGAAACCGTGGCCGCCCTCTACAATTGCGGCAAAGTTCGCAGTTATGCCGACCTCTACGACCTAACCGTCGACGATTTCCTCCGCCTCGACAAGTATGCGCAAAAGAGTGCAGAGAGCGCTGTAAAAGCAATAGCTGATAGTCGCAACGTACCCTTCGAGCGCGTGCTTTTCGCCCTCTCCATTCCGAATGTAGGCGAAACCGGTGCCAAACGCATCGCTCGCGCTGTGGGTTCCATCGACGAACTGATGAATTGGAACGCCGACCGTCTTTGCTCGATCGAAGACGTAGGGCCAATCATCGCTCAAAGCATCATCGAATTCTTTGCCGAGCCCGACAACCGTTATGCGGTGGAACGCTTGCGTGCAGCCGGAGTGCAATTGGAAATGGATAAACAATCCACTCCAACCTCCGATGTTCTCGGTGGCAAGTCGTTCGTAATCAGTGGTGTATTTGCACTCCATTCGCGCGACGAATACAAAGCGCTTATTGAGCAATATGGCGGGCGCAATGTGGGAAGCATCTCCAAAAAGACCGATTACATATTGGCAGGCGACAATATGGGTCCGGCCAAATTGGAAAAAGCAACCAAACTGGGAGTGCCCATCATCGATGAGCATCAATTCCTTGCAATGATAGGGTCGGAATAATGATACGTCGGTGGTTATTGAGCATGGTTTTTATGGTCATCTCGTTGTTGATGACCAATGCCGCTATGACCACTGCCGACTCCATTCAAGCCTTGGTGGACTTATACGACCTCACCCTGGCGGAAAACCCCAACCGTGCCGACTCCATAGCTGAAATCGCATATCAACGCGCCTTGGCTCACGGCGACACTTTGGCGGCTTCGGCTATGCTCGCTTCGCGCGCCGACATCAATGCCAACAATCGCGACTCGCTCAATATGCTATTGATGCGGTGCGAACGTCTGGCCAATTGCCCCGATGTAGAGCAAAATTCGCTCTTCATACGATTTATTCTCAACTCATGGTATCGCAATAATGCCCTTGAGTCGGAACGTCTGCGCCGTTTTGCCGACGAATTTCGTCGCTACACTCTCACACCGCCCGAGAACTTAAACGATAAGTTGGTGTTGCTCCACAGCGTTTGCGTCAACCTTCCATTTTACCTCAACACCAAAGTACTCTACGATTATTGCGCACAACTCCGCGCTTTAGTCGACCGCAAGCCCGATGATTACTACAAACTGCGCGTGCTCCTTTGTCGGTGCGAAGCCTTATCATTCTACCAAGTTGGCGATACCAAACGCGGCATGGATGCCGATATGAGATTGCTCACCGAGATGGACTCGATTGAGAGCCTAATGCACAGAGTTGGCCGTCATTTCTTCCAACTCAATTATAGCCGCTTTTTGGCCTACACACGTCTTCTGTCGAATTTCGAAAAATTGTCGCCGGAGCAAATCAACGAATATTACCAATTGGCCCACAAATTTTTGGAGATAAGTGCTCGTGCTCGCCGCGAATTTCAACTTGCACCAATGGCCGATATCTACTTTCATCTTTCCAACCACGACTACGCTGCGGCCGCTCCGTTGCTCGACTCTGCCCTCAAGTCGCAATTCAATAAAACTCAACGAGCATCTTTGCTTCGCTACCGCATTGAGTGCGCTAAAGTACTAAATCAAGACGAAGTAATCCACTCTTGCACCGAACAATACATCGAAATCCTGGAGTCGATGGTCCAAAAAAACCTCAGCGAAAGCGACCGCGGACGTCGTGCTGTTTACGATGCTTTTGTGGCTCGTGACGACCTCAACCGATTTGAGGCTGAAAAACGAAGCGAACAAATTCATTCTCAGCAAATTATGGGCGTTGTGTTTATTGTCACTATGGCCCTGATGTTTGTTATCTTAATTATTATCTGGCACCAAAAAATCCACCAGCAGCGATTTGCTAAGCAGTTGAGACAAGCCAATCGCGAAATGCAATACGAAATCGAGCGCCAAAAGCGGTCAATCACCCAACTCACCACCGACTATGCCTCGGCCCAAGCATCGGCTGATGTCAAAGACGACTTCATTCGCCATCTCTCCGAAGAACTCGCCGCCCCGTTTACATCCATTGTGGAACATTCGCGACTCATCGTCGACTGTAGCGACGACGAAAACCACAAATACTTGGCCGAATACCAACGTATGATTGAGAGCAACGGCGCTTTGGTTGCGGCCTTGCTCGAAGATATGCAACGCATCAACGCTCTCGAAGACGGTTCGGCTCTGCCACTCCATCGGCCCATCGACATTCGATACTTACTCTCGCTTGTAATCGACTCCATCTCTCCCTCATACCCCGATATCAAAGTAAATACCAATCTACCTCCCAATAACCTGCAAATTCTCTCCGACCCCGGACGCTTGCAACAAATCTTGGCATCGGTGCTCCAATGTTTGCTCCAACTTGCCTCAAAAACCATCAGTATTTCCGCATTTAAAACCGACGACACCAACATCATCACTATCTACTATGAGGCTCGCGAACCCAAATTAGCCGGCCACAACGTGTTCGAGGGTGATACACGCGTTGATGGCATGCTTTACACACGCATGCTCACTCACCTATTAGGCGGAAAAATCGCCCACGACACCACATTTAATCGAGGTCTCCGATTAATCCTCACCTTCCCCTACGCCTAATCCATTCATCGTAGCACTCGCCACTAAAGTATCCGGTCAACACCCTCTTAGCCTTTGACCGGAATAATAATTATTTTTACACAAATAAACATCATTTTTATTGACTTATGGGTCAAAATTAATCTCCCTTATCGCTCTGGCATTGTGCCTCTCTTTCAGCGCCTTCGCTCAAAACGACGCTATCGACCTCGCTCGCCAACAACAAGAACTCAATTCGGTGCTGCGCAAAATCTTCGAAGCCTTCTCTAACGAACAATTCGACAACGTTATCTACGACTGCCTGAAAATTCGCAACAACCGACAATTATGCGACTGGTCATACCTCCAA
Source organism: Bacteroidales bacterium (assembly GCA_004552725.1). Taxonomy (GTDB): domain Bacteria; phylum Bacteroidota; class Bacteroidia; order Bacteroidales; family Muribaculaceae; genus CAG-873. The sequence goes on from SFNM01000012.1 coordinate 30,754, forward strand.
ATGCTCGATGCAGTGGCCAACACATTCTACCCTAACAACCCCAACGAGCAGCAACTCCTCCTATCTTATCTTTTCCTACAATCCGGCTATAGAATGAGGCTCGCCTCCGACCAAAGCAACATCTTTATGCTCTAC
>SFNM01000013.1 GCA_004552725.1 Bacteroidales bacterium
TGGCGACACATATTCATTTAAAGTAAGTCCAACGGTGCTTTACTGCTTCGCTGATAACCTCGCAGCAGGCGGACGTTTCAGTTACAATCGCCAACGCACCCATCTCAACACCGCCGATGTGGTGTTGGCCTCCGACACTGAATACAATGTAGAAAATCTCTACTCCATCAGCCATAGTTACCACTTCGCCGGCGTTTTCCGCCAGTACTTATCTTTCGGTCACTCCACTCGCTTCGGAATTATCAACGAAGTGCAATTAGAAGCCGGTGGCGGACAATCCAAAATATGCAACGGTGTGGGCGAAGACCTCACCGGCACCTACGAGCGCTCATTCGACATAAGCCTTGGTCTGTCGCCCGGTTTAATTGTATTTCTCAACAACTACTCAGCATTGGAAGTGAACGTAGGCGTGCTCGGATTTAACTACTCTACCACCAAGTCTATTACCGATCAGGTGCAAGTAGCGCACCGCGATCTTTCGAGCGCGAATTTCAAAATCAATCTCTTCTCAATCACTTTCGGTGTTTCATTCTATATATAATCACGCATGCTCCGACTTCTAATCATATTTTTGATAATCATCTCGGCCGTTGCTACATCGGCTCAGGAAGTTGTGCGCAAACAATTATCACAGCCGCCCGAAGACATCAACGAGATGGTGATTGTAGGCAACGACACCGTGCCACTCATCATCCAAGAGCCCAACTTCGGCCGCTTCGACCGCGGACTTTACAACTATCTATTCATACCCAAAGGAAAATGGTCGTTCGGTCTTACCGCCTCCTACGGCGAACTCAACACCGACGACATCCAATTCCTCTCCATCCTTGAGAACGTGGATTTTAAAGGCAAAATTTACTCCATTAAGCCTTTCATTTCCTACTTCATCCGCTCCAACCAATCAGTAGGTCTGCGTATCAACTACTCGCGCGGCATCGCCGACTTGGCAAATTTGTCGATGGACTTCGATGATGACCTCAATTTCGACCTTAAGGATGTAAGTTACTACACTCACAACCTGTCGGCTTCGTTCTTCTACCGTAATTATATAGGTCTTAGTCGCGCCAAACGCTTCGGCCTTTTCAACGAAGTGGACATCACCTTCGGCAGCGGCTCCGCGCGCTTCAAACGCCTGTACGACGGCGAACCTCGCGACACCCGCACCGTGACCACCACCGCCAGCCTCAACTTCAGCCCCGGTGTGGCTGTATTCATCCAAGAATATGTGGCATTCAACGTGTCGTTCGGTGTCTTCGGCCTCAATCTGCGCAAGGAAAAGCAAGCCACCAACGGAGTTGACGAAGGGTCGCGCTTCACTTCCGGCGCCAATTTCCGTTTCAATATCTTTAACATCAATTTTGGCCTGATGGTCGTTATATAAGATTATGAAGCGCCATCTCATCTCACCAATCCTCGGCGGCATCATCGTCATGTTGGCTATGGTCGCTTGCATTTCCAACGACATCCCGTTGCCACGCACTCACGCTAATTTCCAACAATTCAAAGTGGAAGGACGCATTCGCGAGGCATCAATCGATAGCATCAACCGCACCATCACTGTTTACCTCGGTGAAAACGTTGACATTCACAATGTTAACGTGGAGGCTTACTCCATCACTCCGGGTGCCGAAGTAGTCGATACCGACCTCTCCGCGCCCCTCGACCTTGCATCGCCCCTTACCCTAAATCTTCGACTTTACCAAGATTGGCAGTGGACCATTTCCGCTATCCAAAATATTGAGCGCACGCTCCGGCTCAGCGGCCAAGTAGGCTCACCTTTCTTCGACATAGTAGGACACCGCGTTTTCGCCAACGTGTCGAAATCCGTTCCGCTCACCCAAGTGTTGGTAGAAGAAATCAAACTCGAAGCCGAAGGCTCCACGATGTCGCCGGATTTAACCGGCCAGCGCGTGGACTTTACACTACCAGTGGAAGTGGAAGTCACCACCAACGGGCAATCAAACGTGTGGACCATCGTAGTGCAACAAACCACATCCGCTGTCACAACGGAGCGCGTAGATGCGTGGACCAATGTCGCATGGATTTATGGCCAAGCCGAAGTAGGCAAAAACAACGGCATCGAATACCGCAAAGCTGGCTCCGAGCAATGGATTAAAGCCACCGACGACCAACTCACCGTGAGCGGCGGTAGTTTCTGCGCCTGCATTCCTCATCTTGAGGCAGAAACCGACTATCAAGCACGCGCTTTCTCCAACGACGACTTGGGCGAAATCCTCGACTTTACTACAGGTAGCGCCGTGCAAGTGCCCAACTCCAACTTCGACTCATGGTGGCTCGATGGCAAAGTGTGGACCCCATGCGCTCAAGGCGACGACCAATTCTGGGACTCCGGCAACAAAGGCGCCACCACCTTGGGCAACTCCAATACATATCCCACTGAGGATTCACCCTCAGGATTGGGCTACGCAGCATGCCTTGAAACCAAATTCGTAGGTATCGGCATCGTGGGTAAACTCGCCGCCGGCAACATCTTCACCGGCCAATATGTGCGCACCGACGGCACCAATGGCGTGTTGGCCTTCGGACGTCCGTTCACACAGCGTCCCACCGGCTTGCGTGGCAAACTCAAATACAAAACCGCGCCAATCGATAATACCTCATCAGGTTTCGAACACCTTGCCGGCCAGCCGGATACAGCCATCGTGTGGACCGCTCTGATTGACTGCAACGAGCCGTTCGAAATCCGTACTAATCCCAAAAATCGACAACTTTTCGACCGCGACGGCTCATACGTAGTGGCTTACGGCGATGTGCAATTCGGCTACGATGTTCCAAACTACATTACTTTCGAAGTACGCTACGATTACAAGGCCACCAACCGCGTGCCAAAATACATCATCATCACCGCCTCCGCCTCCAAATACGACGATTATTTCACCGGCGGCTCCGGGGCCATACTTCAAGTCGACGATTTCGAACTCATCTACGACTACTAACCTTTGCAAAGAATCCCACTCAGACTTTGCAAAGCATCAGAATTATCAATGGTATTTTACCTTGAGGATATAGGGTGTTCCGCGAGAGATGTCTTTATTACTTCGGGTGTTGCAAATCTCACAAAAATTTGCTAACTTTGCAGTCGATTTATAACCGCACCCTCCAATATTTATGCCTCAAAAGATTGTAATCCTCGATTTCGGTTCGCAGACGACCCAACTCATTGGCCGTCGCGTGCGCGAACTGAACACCTATTGTGAGATCGTGCCCTATAATAAATTTCCCGCCGATGACTCCGACGTTATCGGCGTTATTGTTTCGGGCAGCCCATTCTCTGTTTACGACCAAAAAGCATTCCGCACCGAACTCGCACCCATCGCCGACCGCTATCCCGTGCTTGGCATCTGCTACGGCGCGCAAATGATGGCCTACCAAAACGGTGGCACCGTGGAAAGTGCTCCTTCACGCGAATATGGCCGTGCCATATTGGCCAAAGTTGACCCCGCCGACGCGCTCTTCGCCGGCATCAACGTGGGCGAAACCGTGTGGATGAGCCATGGCGACACCATTACCAAACTACCTGCCGATTTTTCAATCATTGCCTCAACCGACGATGTACCTTGCGCCGCTTTCCATGTCGACGGACGCAAAATGTGGGGTGTGCAATTCCACCCCGAAGTATTCCACTCCACTTGCGGCACTCAACTGCTCGCTAACTTCGTCAACAATATATGTGGTTCCAAAGCCGATTGGAGCGCCGAATCATATATCGAAACCACTGTGACCCAACTACGCCGTGAACTGGGCAACGACAAGGTAGTGCTCGGCCTGAGCGGAGGCGTAGACTCGTCCGTAGCAGCCGTGCTCATCTCCCGCGCTATCGGCGACAACCTCACTTGCATCTTCGTCGACCACGGCCTATTGCGCAAAAACGAGTTCAGCCAAGTGATGGACGACTATCGATGCCTCGGCCTCAACGTAATCGGCGTAGATGCTTCGGCAGAGTTCTTCGCTGCCTTAGCCGGAGTCTCTGATCCTGAGCGCAAGCGCAAAATCATTGGCAAAGGCTTCATCGACGTATTCGACCGCGAAGCGCACAAACTTCAAGGAGTGCGTTGGCTCGGTCAAGGCACTATTTACCCCGACCGCATCGAATCCCTCTCAATCACCGGCACCACCATCAAAAGCCACCACAACGTAGGCGGTCTTCCGGAAAAGATGAACCTCCGTCTGTGCGAGCCACTCAAATGGCTCTTCAAAGACGAAGTTCGTGCCGTGGGTCGTGCACTCGGTATGCCCGAACATCTCATCTCGCGCCACCCATTCCCCGGTCCGGGCTTGGCCGTGCGCATCCTCGGCGACATCACTCCGGAAAAAGTGCGTATCCTCCAAGATGCCGATGACATCTTCATCAGCGGCCTGCGCGAAGCCGGCCTCTACGACCAAGTGTGGCAAGCAGGCGTAATTCTGCTGCCGGTGCAAAGCGTAGGCGTCATGGGCGATGAACGCACCTACGAAAGCGCCGTTGCACTCCGCGCAGTAACCTCCACCGACGCTATGACAGCCGACTGGGCACATCTCCCCTACGAATTCCTCGCTAAGGTTTCCAATGAAATAATTAATAAAGTGCGTGGCGTGAACCGCGTCACCTACGATATTTCCTCAAAGCCACCGGCAACTATCGAATGGGAATAACCCCAACCCATATACAATGCAAATATCGCAATTTGCAAAAATTTATGAAATTTTCGTAAATAATTGCCAAACTATTTCATAATTTCACAAAAAATTGCGATATTTGCAAAAAATCTTCCAAAAGGTAGACAACTATTAATATTAACTTTCAGAACTACATACTTACACATGAAAAAAAGTCCTCTGCAGAAAGCACGTGCAGCATATCAACCTAAACTTCCTATCGTGCTCACCGGCGCTGTGAAAGTTGTTGAAGGCAAACCGACTCAATCGGTTGCCGACCAAGAGAAAATTCAACAACTCTTCCCCAATACTTATGGTTTGCCCGAACTCACTTTCGAAAAAAATACTACTCCCACTGCAGGTAAGCCTATCAACGTGGGCGTAATCCTCTCCGGCGGCCAAGCCCCCGGCGGCCATAACGTAATCTGCGGATTGTTCGACGGCATCAAGAAAATCCACCGCGACTCACGCCTCTTCGGCTTCCTTATGGGACCCGGCGGCCTCGTCGACCACAAATATGTGGAACTCACCGCCTCCATCATCGATGAATACCGCAACACCGGCGGCTTCGACATCATCGGCTCCGGCCGTACCAAACTCGAGACCAAAGAACAATTCGACTCCGGCTTGGTTATCCTTAAAGAACTCGGCATCAAAGCACTCGTAATCATCGGTGGCGACGACTCCAACACCAACGCCGCCGTCCTCGCTGAATACTACAAGAGCATCAACGCCGGTGTGCAAGTAATCGGTTGCCCCAAAACCATCGACGGCGACCTCAAAAACGAATGTATCGAAACTTCTTTCGGCTTCGACACCGCTACCAAAGTTTATTCCGAAGTAATCGGCAACATTCAACGCGACTGCAACTCCGCTAAAAAATATTGGCACTTCATCAAACTTATGGGCCGCTCCGCAAGCCATATCGCCCTGGAATGTGCACTCCAAACCCAACCCAACGTGTGCATCATCTCCGAAGAAGTTGAAGCAAAGAATTTGACCCTCGACCAAGTGGTTGACTCCATCGCTCAAACCGTTGTGGCTCGCGCCAACGATGGCAAAAACTTCGGTATTGTGCTCATCCCCGAAGGCCTCATCGAGTTCATTCCCGCTATCAAAAAACTCATCAAAGAACTCAACAACGTCATCGCTCTCAACGAGAAAGAAATCCAAGGCCTCGCTACTGAAGAACTGGAAAAATTCATTCTCAGCCACCTCAGCGAAGAAAACGCCGCCACTATAGCCACTCTGCCTGCCACTGTGGCTCGCCAACTTATGCTCGACCGCGACCCCCACGGCAACGTGCAAGTGTCGCTCATCGAAACTGAAAAACTCCTCAGCGAAATGGTTGGCAAACGCCTTGCCCAACTCGCCGAACAAGGAGTGTTCAAAGGCAAATTCTCTGCCCTCCACCACTTCTTCGGCTACGAAGGCCGTTGCGCCGACCCCTCCAACTTCGATGCCGACTACTGCTACGCTCTGGGCTTCAATGCAGCTTGCCTTATCAACGCCGGCGTAACAGGCTACATGTCGTCGATTCGCAACTTGGTAAAACCCTCCGTTCAATGGCTCGCCGGCGGTATACCCATCACCATGATGATGAACATCGAACACCGCAACGGTGCCGACAAGCCCGTAATCCAAAAAGCACTCGTTCGTCTCGATGGCGCACCTTTCAAATACTTCGCCGCTCACCGCGACGAGTGGGCTCTCAACACCTGCTACGTATATCCAGGCCCCATCCAATACTTCGGCCCGGCTGAAATCTGCGACCAACCGTCGCGCACTCTCGCTCTCGAACATCAAACATTATAATAATTATTATTAGCCAACTCTCAGTTTGCGCCGGCCGACTTCCCCACCGAAGCCGGTCGGCTTTTTATACTCCAATCAATTAGTCTCTTTTGCAGAAAAAGTTGGCTATTTTTGCTTATTTTAGTCGTTTTGTGTGGTTATTTCAGCATAATTCCGTAAATTTGCACTGAAATGTATAGATATCTACTCACAATACTCATTTTTGCTATGGCATTGGTGCTCCCATCAGCATCAATCCACTGCCATGCGGCCGCTCAACGACAATTCACCGTGGTCATCGACCCCGGCCACGGCGGTCGCGACTCCGGCGCCCTCGGCAAAAACGTAAAAGAGAAGACCGTAGTGCTCAATGTGGCCCTCGAACTTGGACGGCTCATCAGCCAAAACCACCCGGAGGTAAAAGTGCTATATACGCGCTCAACCGACGTTTTCGTCACCCTCGATGGCCGAGCAGAGTATGCCAACAAACACCAAGCCGACCTGTTCATTTCCATTCATGCCAACTCCGTAAAACGTAATCAACAAAGCGTGCACGGTGCAATGGTGTTCACCCTCGGCCTTCACCGCACAGAAGACAATCTTGAGCAAGCAATGGCCGAAAACCAAGTAATCGAACTCGAGCCCGACTACTCTGTCACATATAGCGGTTTCGATCCCACAAGCGCCGAGTCGTATATATTCTTCGAACTCGCCCAAAGCCAAAACCAACAGCGCTCAATAGAGATGGCGGAATTCGCCCAGCACGAATTAGTCAATACAGCCCATAGAGCCGACCGACAAGTACAACAAGCCGGCTTCCTGGTGCTACGCAAAGTCACCGTCTGCCCAAGTATTTTGGTCGAACTCGACTTTATTTGCAACAACCAAGTGGCCAAGTTTCTCGGTAGCACCGATGGCCAGAACCTCTGCGCAAAAGCGCTCTCAAACGCTTTCTCCTCATACTACAACCGCCACAAGCCCGATAGTTCTACGCAACCGGCCGTAAACAATAACAACGCTCCGCAAACCGAGCAAAACGTAGCATCAACTCCCCAATCTTCTCAAACCGCCACAACCGCAACCACCTACTGCGTGCAATTCCTCACCTCTCCAACCATACTCGATGCCAACGACTCCCGCCTTAAAGGCATTGAAAACCCTTCATACTACTTTCACCAAAATCTCTACAAATACATCAGCGGACAATTCCAAACCCTCCGCCAAGCCAAACAACATTTGGCCAAAATCAAAAAAATTTATCCCGAAGCATTTATAATCAAGATGCGCAATGGAGTGCGCGTCGAGCAATGACCACATCCTCATGAAAAAATTTTTTCGCAAAGAAGTACTGATAGCCCTGCTTGTGATTGCCGCAGGTGTTATGCTTTTCATCGGCATTGAATTCCTCAAAGGCGTTAACGTATTCAAAGCCTCCAACTACTATTTCGCCTCCTATACCAACGTCACAGGCCTCACTCAAAGTGCACCGGTCACCATCAGCGGCTTCAAAGTGGGCCAAGTGCGCGAAATCACTTACGACTACGAACATCCCGGTATGGTTCGCGTGGAACTTTCACTCGACAAAGACCTCCAGCTTCCTATCGGCACCAATGCCATCCTAACCACCGACCTGCTCGGCACCGCCTCCATCTCACTCGAACTCGCAGCCCAACCCAACGGCCAATTCCACAAAGTAGGCGATGAACTCCCAGGTGTGGTGCCCGTTGGTATGCTCGACAACGTATCCAACGAACTTCTCCCCTCGCTCAGTGCCATCTTCCCCAAGGTTGATACACTCCTCACCTCCATCAATGCCTTGGTAGCCAATCCGGCCATCACCAATTCCGTGCAACGCCTCGACGCTATCACCGCCAACCTCGAACACACCACCCGCCAACTCAACGCACTTATGGCCACACTGCCGCCGGTCGTTGCCAACGTCAACACTATCACCTCCAATGTGGCCGATGCTACCGGCAACGTATCCACCCTCACCGCAGCCTTGGCAGAGATGCCTATCGACTCCCTCTCAGCCAACCTCCAAACCATCTCGGCCAACCTGCGCACCCTCACCGACCAACTCAACGACCCCAACTCGTCGCTGGGATTGCTTACAAACGACCCTGCACTATACAACAACCTCAACTCTGCAGTGGCCAACCTCGACTCACTCTTCGTCGACATCAAGCGTAATCCCAAACGCTACATCAGCATAAAACTGCTGTAACACTGCGACATAAATTTCTAATGACCATACCAACGCGGATGCGACATAACGCATCCGCGTTGATTTTGCTTCTCGGAATTCTACGCCCGCCCGTTATTTGAAATCATTTTAAATTACTTTTTTGAAGATTTTAAAGTGTTACACTTGTAAATACTTTGAATTTCACCCGTTCCACAATATTAGTCATCTTAAATCGTCCCGACGTGAAACGTTTATATAAAGTGATTGAATTTCGTACATATCAACATATTACATATATTAGTTGAAGTATTAATTTAATATAACTTTTACCGTATTTTATAACTCGCTGATAGATACACCCTTGCAACAAATTTTTAATATCCAAATAAAAAAGCATTTTATTTTCTACATTTTTTATACGAAATTTGTATTCGCAAACCTACGCTTTGTACGGCTATTTTTACGCTTCTATTAATTCTACGCTATGTCAATCGACCACACCTCGCTTTGGAATACGTGTCGCAACATCATACGCGACAACATTTCCACCCAACAATACACCGCCTGGTTCAGCAATATCGAATCAGTCGGCTTCGCCAATGGCGAACTGCGACTGCACGTTCCGTCCTCTTTCTTCGTTGAACAACTCGAAGAAAGATACCTCGACTTGCTCTCTAAGGCTATTTATAAAGTGTACGGCGAAGGTGTGGCGCTGTACTACTGCTACGATGCCGTAAATGGACAAAGCGACTCTACCGTGCAAGTGCGCACTTCGGACCAATCGCCCGAAATTATGCGCAACGTACATGTGGCTCCGGCCAACCCCTTCATCAACGAGCAACCGCGCGATTTCGACTCGCAACTCAACCCCAAATACAACTTCGCCAACTATTGTTTCGGTCAAAGCAACCAAGTGGCGCGCACCATTGCGGAGTCTATTGCCAACGATCCGAGCAACAAAACGTTCAACCCCCTATTTGTATCAGGGCCTTGCGGTGTGGGCAAAACCCACCTCATCCAAGCAATCGGCATCCGCATTAAAGAAAGGAACCCGCGTGCACGCGTACTGTATGTGACCGCTCGCTTGTTCCAGAGCCAATACACTGCAGCCAACCACAAAGGCCAAATCAACAATTTCTTCCACTTCTATCAAAGCATCGACACCCTTATCATCGATGACGTACAAGATTTGGCCGGCAAACCCGAAACACAAAATACATTCTTCCACATATTCAACCAACTTCACCAAAACAACCGTCAAATCATTCTTTCGAGCGACTGTCCGCCTTCGGAAATGGACGGTTTCGAAGAGCGCCTTCTCTCCCGCTTCAAATGGGGCGCTGCTGTGGCTCTCGATAAGCCTGATACGGAGTTGCGCCGTCACGTATTGCGCCGTAAAGCACAGCAAGACGGGCTTGATATAGCGCCTGAAATCATCGACTATGTGGCCGAGAATGTCACCGACTCCATCCGCGAACTCGAAGGGGTTGTAGTGTCATTAGTGGCTCACGCCACCGTGCTCAATTGCGACATCACGCTCGATCTCGCTCGTCGCGTTGTTGCAAATGCTATCAAAATTCGCCGTCGGCAAGTTAACTTCGAGATGGTGACACAAGCCGTTTGCTCTTACTTCAAGATCGAAGTAGACACCCTCTTCACCAAATCGCGCAAGCGCGAAATCTCCGATGCTCGCCAAATGGTAATGTACCTGGCAAAGAAATTTGTGGGCCTCTCGCTCAAAAATATCGGCACCAAACTCGGGCGTACTCACGCCACCGTAATCTACGCTTGCCGAAACATCGAAGAACGTCTACCCATCGAACGCGAACTGCGTCAATCCGTTGATGCTATTTCTCAACTAATCGCTAATAATTAATCTTAAAATAATCAATTTCATTGGTCTAAATGTCGTCAAAATTGGTCATTTTGGGAAACAACCTACCTATTTGCTAATAAATATGTCGTAAAACATATAAAATAATTTGGCAGGTCTAAAAAAAATGCCCAACTTTGTATCGCAAACCTAAAAACAATCTTTTTTACCTTAGAAATTGTACCTATTGGAAACCCATAAAAAGGAACTGCGTGAGCAGTTCCTTTTTATCGTTTTTGCATGGATTACATTAGCCACGTGGCCACATGGAAAGTAGCGAATGCCAAGAGCCATGCCACAACAGTGCTGTAAAGCACACTAAATGCACCCCAGCGCCAACTACCGCTTTCCTTTACAATGGCCGCAATAGTGGCAAAGCAGGGGCAATAGAGCAATACAAATACCATCAGAGCCAATGCTGAAGCAGGAGTGAAATCCGGCTGCCCGGAGGGCCCTATTGTGGTCATTCTCTCGCCTAAAGCCCTATGCTCAGCCTCGGCATCATCTGTGTATAGCACTCCAAGAGTCGAAACCACAATTTCCTTAGCCGGAACACCGGCCAACACAGCCACCGACGCACGCCAATTCAAACCTAACGGCTCCATCACCGGGTTGATAATTTTGCCTCCGGCCTCCAAGAATGAGTCGTGGCTCAAATCAATACTTGAGGTTTCAACTTCCGCATCCACATTTTGATGAGAACGTGGAAAATAATTCAATGCCCATACAGCTATGCTCGCCACCAAGATTATGCCACCCATCTTTCGCAGATATTGTGCGCCTTTGCTCCATGTGTGGCGCACGGTTGCACGCAAAGTCGGAAGGCGATATGGCGGTAATTCCATCACAAATGGTGTTTCGTCCTTGCGGAAGACAAATTTGCGCAACAATTTTGCGGAGATAACCGCCACAGCGACGCCTCCGAAATAGAGCCCAAAAAACACTAACGGTGCATATTTATTGAAAAATACGCCCGCCAACAGCACATAAAGCGGCAAACGCGCTGAGCATGATATAAACGGATTAATGAGCATAGTTATCAATCGACTCGACCGGCTCTCGATTGAGCGCGTAGCCATTATCGCCGGCACATTACAGCCAAAGCCCATAATTAGCGGTATGAACGATTTGCCGTGCAAGCCTATGCGATGCATTATTTTGTCCATTATGAAAGCAGCACGAGCCATATACCCGGTGTCCTCCATAAATGATATACAGAAATACAAAATCAAGATATTGGGCAAGAACACTATTACACCGCCCACTCCTCCGATAATGCCATCGCATATTAAGTCCTTCAAAATTCCATCGGGCAGATACATTCCTGCTACCTTGCCAAGAAATTCCACTCCTGCCTCGATCCAATCCATCGGATATTGTCCAAAGAAGAATGTGGCCCAAAAGATAAAAAGCATTATCAATAGGAACAGCGGGAATCCGGCAAACTTGTTGGTGACAATACCATCTATTATAGATGTGGACTTATGTTTGTCTTTATCACCGTCGACATACGTTTCGGCCAAGGCGCCATCGATAAAGCCGTATTTGGCCGATGCTATAGATGCGGTGATATCCTCGCCACTGAGATGTTCGATGTCGGCACGATATTTATTGCGCATCCCACTCAGGTGTACAAAGCAAGGCGAGGTGCTAAGAAATTTTTCCACTTCTTTGTCGCCTTCGAGAAACTTGATAGCCAAATAACGAGGCGACACAACCGGTGATATTTTGCCATCACCTTTTATAACATCAATCAACGCTCGAAGCGCCTGCTCTATGTCGTGGCCATGACTCACATGTATGTGGCGCACACTTCCGCTGCGGCCTTCGAACACTTGCACAATATTATCCAACAAATCATCGATTCCTTCGGCATTGCGCGCCACCACCGGCACCATCGGCACACCTATCATCTTGCCTAAGATGTCGTAGTCGAGTTGTGCGCCGCTGCGTCGCAAATCATCATACATATTGAGTGCTATCACCATCGAGCGGTCCATATCAATCAACTCGGTGGTGAGATACAAGTTACGTTGAAGGTTTGATGCATCAACCACATTGAGAATGATATCCGGACAATTCTCGCGCAGATAGCGACGCACATACAACTCCTCGGGCGAATATGCAGCCAAAGAGTAAGTGCCTGGCAAATCCACCACGCGTATGGTATATTCTCCATACGAGAATTCTGTCTGCTTCACATCTACGGTGACACCGCTATAATTGCCCACATGCTCGGTAGCACCACTCAAACAATTATAGAGTGATGTCTTGCCACAATTGGGATTGCCAATCAGAGCCACAGTTATCTCGCGGCGGTTAGTGTCAGCGACCGAACGTTGCGACGACTCCACTTTTATCATTGGCGCCGCCACTTCCTCAGTGATTTCATCTGAGGCCAATTCCACTTCTATCAAAGCGGCTTCCGCTCTCCTCAACGACACATTATAACCTAAAATTTTATAACTGATAGGATCTTTCAACGGTGCATCCAACACCATCTCTATCCGGCGACCGCGCACAAATCCCATCTCAATGACACGTTTGCGAAACGCGCCATGTCCTAATATTTTGATAATCACGGCCTTTTGGCCATTCTGTAGGTCAGATAAACGCATAACTATAGAAATACGATGCAAATATCAGCATTTTTTCTCAAATATGCAAGTCTTATCTAAAATTATTTCAAATAGCCGCCTCATTATATAGCAAAGGCGGGCCACCAAAAAGGCAGCCCGCCTCGATATATTGCTGTAGATAATATGTTAACGCACGAATTTGTAAGTAGCAATCACGCCGCCTTCAAGATACAAGCGAAGCAAATACACGCCTTTGGCTTGTGAGGAAGCATCGAATGAGGTGAGACCGCCACGCCATTCGGCGGCAAGTACACGGCCTTCTACATCTAACAATTCTACACCAAGCACTGAAGTCTCGGTTGAGAATTTTACCAAGCCATCGAGCACTTCGAAGTTCACGTCTTGCATAAATTGCACATCGCTGATGGCACCCATGTCGGGTAGCGCGCCTTCGGTCAGGCCTTGGAAGTAGATCGACACGGGTATGTCGCCTTGGCCACCCACAAATTCAGCGTCGGGCACGGAAATTTTGATGGTGTGAGTGCCGGCTGAGAAAGCGCCGAGGCGGATGATGCGGTTGTCAATCTTATCACCGGGGCACCAGTTGCTGAACGACTGCCATGCTTCGTCCTTTTTGGGGAAGAGTCCGTAGATGCCGTTCGACTGAGTGTTATACTTGCGGAAAGGTTCGCAAGAGGTGCGTCCGGGCTTGTAGGTGAGCACCAAGTCGCCGTCGATATACACGAAATGGTCGCGGCGATTGTACTCCTCGCCGCCTGCGTTGGCGCCGTGGTTGGAAGTAATCAAGCAGATCAGACCATCGGTCACGTCTTCAGGCACGGTGAAGGTGAAGGTGCGCTCAGTTTTGCCCACCTCGTCGGTGGCTGTTTCGCGATAGTTATTGAGGTTATAACGGCCATCGTATTCGGGTTTCTTCATATAGATAGACACGAACACATCGGTGGTGTTGGAGAGCAACGGCTCATCGTTGCACACGAATTCAAGGGTACCGGTGAATACGTCATTGCGGTCGGCGCAACCGGAGATTTGCTGGTTGGCAGCGTAAGGGATGCCGAACAATTCGAACTCAATCCACAGGTCATACTCGGCACGCAAGTCCATATCGTGCATAATGTATCCCAGGTTGTCAACCACAAACGAATACGGTACATGATCGGGTTGTTTATTTTTGTTCATAAACGGGGTGATGAAGCGCCCGAGTTCCGATCGGTAGATATCCTCGTCTTGGAACGAGTAAGTTTCGCGGCCTTTTGGCACCAATGCCAAGTTGATATTGCCGATGCGGTCGTAATTGTCGCACAGCGCACCGATAGAGATGTTCATCTCAGTGCTCGCGCCGAAGAAATCCATCTGCTCATCAGTCAAACGAATAGCATACAGTGAATTTCGGTGACGCAAGATACCGTCACCGAGGTCCGCATCAAACACGGTTTCATTATAGCCGTCGTAAAACACTACCTCATCATACAACTTCAGAGTGCGAGCCTCCGACTCCTCTTGAGCGAAAGTCGGCATTGCAACAATCGACACAAATAAGGGTAGTAAAAACTTTTTCATAGAAATGCGATTATTGAAGAATTATTGCGCAAAGTTACATAATTATCAGCGAACTTCAAACTATTCGCTGATTTTTTTGTAACTTTGCACACCTTTACTCCAATATATGCGCAAAATTATATTCATTTTGATACTTGGCACAGTCGTTTCAACGCTCGCATTCGACTTCAGCCACGATTTCGGCATCATCGTGGCTAATGATGGCGTGGTGTCTCATCAGTTTTGGGTTTACAACGACCACGACTCTGCCATCACCATCTTAAAAGTACGCCCTTCGTGCGGCTGCACCGCGACCAAATACGACTCACGCACCATCCAGCCGGGCGACTCGGCTTTCATCGATGTTGACTTCAACCCCGCTGCCCGCTACGGCCGACAAAACAAATCAATATATGTGACCACCACCGCCGGCCGCTTCACGCTCTCGGTTCAAGCCACCGTGGCCGCAGCCGATTCCAACATCAGAGAGTTTTTTCCCTACGATTTCAACGATTTACATCTTTCGGCCGACTCCATATCATTCACTGAGGTGCGACGCAGCGATGCGCCCGCCCAAGTAATCCACATGTACAACTCCTCGCCCGACTCCATCGCCCTCACCGCCAATGCACCTTCGTGGACTCGCATTATCAGCGAGCGCCCCACTCTGCCACCTTACGAAGAAGAACCGATAGTGGTGCAAGTGCTCTCCGCTCAATGCCACGCCGACACCGCAGCTACCATCGCCGTAGCCGGCGCCCCCATCCGCGTGGCCGTTTCCTACCGCAAGTAAGCGCCTATATTCGCTATTTAGTCTACATGTCGACAAAATAGCGAATATACCTGTTCACTGATTTTTGTCTCGGCTCTGTAGTCTCGCGGCTTGCCGAATGGTCGCTTTAGCGAAAACTTTCGCTATAAGCCCGCTTTTTATGTTTAATAACATATTTGGTGTTTTCGTATGGTTTTTATTAGGTTGGTGGGGATTTTTTTTGTATTTTTGCAGAAATTTATCAAACTACCCTAACTAACCTAAAATATGAGTTGCAACAAACAACTTCTGCTCGGCGACGAGGCTTTAGCCTTGGGCGCAATCAATGCAGGACTTTCGGGAGTTTATGCCTATCCCGGCACTCCCTCTACTGAAATTACTGAGTATATTCAATCTAATGCCGTAGCCAAAGAGCGCAACATTCACCGCCACTGGTCGTCGAATGAAAAGACTGCTATGGAAGAAGCACTTGGCATGTCGTTCTGCGGCAAACGCGCCATGGTGTGTATGAAGCACGTGGGTATGAACGTTTGCGCCGACCCATTTGTCAACTCAGCCATGACCGGCGCCAACGGCGGCCTCATCGTGGTGGGCGCCGACGACCCCTCGATGCACTCCTCGCAAAATGAGCAGGACTCACGCTTCTTTGGCGACTTCGCCTTCATTCCCACACTCGAGCCATCCAACCAACAAGAAGCCTACGATATGGCTGCATACGGCTTCGAGCTCTCCGAAAAGTTCGGTATGCCGGTGCTGATGCGCATGACCACTCGCTTGTGTCACTCGCGCGCCGTGGTTGAAGCCACATGCGAACCCGCGCCCGAACGTGCGCTCTCATATCCCGCCAAGCCCAACCAATGGGTGCTGATGCCCGTCAACTCCAAACGTCGCTACGTTGAAGTTCTCAAAGTATGGGATGAACTCCACACCGCTTCCGAAGCATCACCCTTCAATAAATACATCGACGGCACCGACCACTCGCTCGGTATCATCGCCTCCGGTATCGGCTTCAACTACTTGATGGAAAACTTCCCCAACGGATGTCCGTTCCCGGTGGTGAAAGTGTCGCAATATCCCATGCCCACCGATATGATGCGCCGCCTCGCCAATGAATGTGACCGCATCCTCGTCATCGAAGAAGGTCAACCCTTCATCGAAACCCGCCTGCGCGGTGTATTCGACCAACCGGTGGAAGTAATCGGCCGCCTCAGCGGCGCTCTGCCCCGCACCGGCGAACTCACTCCCGACGCCGTGCGTGCCGCACTCGCTATGGAACCGCTCCAACACGTTGACCGTCCCGAAATCGTGGCTCCGCGTCCGCCTGCCCTGTGCCAAGGTTGCGGTCACCGCGACGTTTATCATGCCCTCAACGACGTGATGGCTCAATATGAAAACCCGAAAGTGTTCGGCGACATCGGTTGCTACACCCTCGGTTGGCTCGCACCGTTCAACGCTATCGACACCTGCGTCGACATGGGCGCATCCATCACCATGGCCAAAGGCGCTGCCGACGCCGGCCAACACCCCGCTATCGCTATCATCGGCGACTCCACTTTCACCCACTCCGGCATGACCGGTTTGCTTGATGCTATCAACGAGAACAGCAACATCACCGTTATTATCTCCGACAACCTCACCACCGGTATGACCGGCGGCCAAGATTCGCAAGGCACAGGCAAACTCGAAGACATTTGCCGCGGCCTCGGCGCTGCACCCGAGCACGTGCGCACCATCGACTCGCTGCCCAAGAACCACCAACAAATGATGGAACTCTTCAAGGAAGAAATCGACTACCCCGGCCTCTCCGTAATCGTTTCGCGCCGCGAATGTATCCAAACCGCTCGCCGCCACGCTAAAAAATAACCAATTTATCGAATAATCTCATGAAAAAAGATATAATCTTAGCAGGCGTGGGCGGACAAGGCATCCTCTCTATCGCCACTATCATCGGTGTGGCCGCACTCGAAGAAGGCCTCTACCTCAAACAAGCCGAAGTACATGGAATGAGCCAACGTGGCGGCGACGTGCAGTCGAACCTACGCCTCTCGTCCGACCCCATCTACTCCGACCTCATCGCAGCCGGCGCCGCCGACATGGTGGTGTCGCTCGAACCGATGGAAGCACTCCGCTACGTGGGCTATCTCAACCCCGAATCCGGATGGATTATCACCAACACGGCTCCGTTTGTAAACATTACAAACTACCCTGAGCAAGCCTCCCTCGAAGCCGCTCTCGATGCTCAACCCCGCGTAGTGAAATTCGACATGGACCAAGCCGCCAAAGATATCTCTTCGCCTCGTTCGTCGAATATGGTGCTCCTCGGCGCTTGTGCTCCGGCTCTCGGTATCGCTCCTGAGAAACTCGAAGACGGCATCCGCAAAGTTTTTGGCCCCAAAGGCGAAAAAATCGTGGAAGCCAACATCACCGCTTTCCGCCACGGCCTCCAAGCCGCTCAGTCGCAAATGAAATAAATCATCTACCTATGAATTTTCCCTTATCGCAAGACGTTTTAAATCAAGCCATTGAGTGCATCGGTGTGGTGGATATGAAATCCGCTACAATCCGCCAAATCTGCGCCGTATCGGCTCATATGGAGAAGGCCTCCGGCCAAAAGTTTGTTCACTTGGAAATGGGCAACCCCGGTCTGCCCGCCTCGCAAATCGGTATCCAAGCCGAAGTAGCAGCACTGCAAGCCGGTATTCCCAACCAATACCCCAATATCATTGGCATCCCCGCGCTCAAAGAAAATGGTTCGAAGTTTGTGAAAGCCTTCCTCGATGTTGACGTGCCCCCACGTTGCATCATCCCCACCGTGGGCTCCATGCAAGCAAGTTTCACACTGTTCATTCTTTTAGGCCAACGCAAACCCGGTGCCGATACCATACTCTACATCGACCCCGGCTTCCCCGCTCAGCGCAACCAAGCCAAACTCCTTGGTCTCAACACCGAGCAATTCGACATCTACGAATACCGTGGCAAAGCCCTCGAAGCCAAGTTGGAAAGCATCCTCAGCAGCGGCAAAGTGTCGGCCATGATTTACTCCAACCCCAACAACCCCGCGTGGTTCAACCTCACCGATGAAGAGTTGGAAATCATCGGTCGCATGGCCACCAAGTACGATGTATTCGTGCTCGAAGACCTCGCCTACTTTGGTATGGACTTCCGCAAGGACCTCGGCCATCCATACCAGGCACCATTCGTATCGACCGTAGCCAAATACACCGATAATTATATATTGCTGATTTCCGGCTCGAAGATGTTCAGTTATGCCGGCCAGCGCATTGCTATGGTGTGCATGTCCGAAGCCGTGTGCGACTCCACCTCCGACTTCATCCGCTCGTTCTACGAGATGCCAACCTTCGGCGACGCCTACGTGTTCGGCGTGCTCTATTGCGCTTCGTCGGGCACTGCACACTCCGCCCAACACGCTTTCGCCGCCATGCTCGGCGCTGCAGTTGAAGGCAAACTCAACTTCGTGAAGGATTGCTCGGAATACGGCCGCCGCGCCCACATCGCCAAGAAACTCTTTACAGACAACGGTTTCCACATCGTGTACTCGCACGACGGTGCCGACCCCATCGCCGACGGCTTCTTCTTCACCGTGGGCTACGAAGGCCTCAGCGCTGTTGAACTCCACGCTGCATTGTTGCGCCACGGCATCTCCACCATTCCTCTGCAATCCACCGGCAGCCACCAAAATGGTCTGCGCGTATGCATCTCCACCCTCATCACCGACGACGATTTCAAAGCGCTCGGGGAACGTTTAGCCATCTTCCATAACAATCCCAAATGACTAAAGGTAAATTCATGACTGCCGACGAGGCCCTCCAACTGGTCAAAAGCGGCGACAGCATCTACATACAAGGTTCCACCTCCATCCCCGAAACGCTCAGCGACGCCTTAGCGCGCCGATTGTACGAAATCAAAGATGTGATTATCTACAACGCGTTCGCAGTGGCTTCGCGCCCCGCGCCCTACTGCGTGCCCGAGTTGAAAGACCGCTTCACCTTGCGCTCGTTCTTCGTGTCGAACTCGGTGCGCGGTTGGATTGGCGAGGGCTACGGGTCCACAATTCCACGCTTTCTTGGTGAGGTGCCCGCCCTCTTCCGCGACGGAACCTGCCCGGTAGACGTGGCTCTCATCAACTGCTCTCGCCCCGACGAAAACGGCAATGTAAGTTTCGGCGTGTCGGCCGACTTGGCCACCTCCGCCGTGGAGTGTGCCAAGGTGATTATCGCCCAAATCAACCCCCACGTACCATTCTCCTACGGCGACCCGGTTATTCCGCTGAGCCGCATCGATGCGTGCGTTGAAGTGGACGACCCGCTGGTGGAAGTGCCCACCACCGAGCCTAACGATGCCGAGTTGCGCATCGGTGCCGCCATCGCCGAAATCATCCCCGACGGTGCCACCTTGCAAATCGGCGTGGGCGGTATCCCCAACGCCGTAATACGCGCCCTGAGCGACCACAAGGACCTAGGCCTCCACACCGAAGCCATGACCGACGGTGTGCTCCCGCTGATTGAATCCGGCGTAATCAACAACCGCCTCAAGCGCATCGAACCCGGCAAATGCGTGGCCTCGCTCGCCCTGGGCTCGCGCCGACTCTACGACCTGATGGACCACAACCGCGATATGATTTTCCGCGATGTAGCATGGACCAACGACCCGTTCATCATCGCCCAAAACCCCAAAGTGGTGTCAATCAACTCGTGCCTCGAAGTGGACCTCACCGGCCAAATCTGCGCTGACTCCATCGGCGAACGCATCTTCTCCGGTGTGGGCGGACAGCACGACTTCGTCTACGGGTCATCTCGCTCCGAAGGCGGCCTCTCCTTCTTGGCCATGACCGCCACCACCAACAAGGGTCTCAACAAAATCAAGCCCATTTTGACCCCCGGTGCAGGCGTTGTTACTACCCGTTTCCAAACCAACTACATCGTCACCGAATACGGCGCCGTAAACCTCCGCGGCAAAGACCTCGCCGAGCGTGCCAAACTGCTCATCAGCATCGCAGCGCCCCAGTTCCGCGAAGAACTCGACCGCGAAGCCGCTCGCCGCTTCGGCTATGCCTACCTCCGTCTCCGCTAACCTCCTCACGCAGTTTTTTTTGCGAAACCGACATCAAAGGAACTCAATTTTTCAAAACATTACTATAACAAAGGCCGCTTTTCTGCGGCCTTTGTTATAAGTGCTTGTTGCATTTACAGTAGGTGAGCCATATAAAGTGGAAGATAGATCTGTGCGCGATCAACACAATCCGAGCGAGGATTTTTTTGCGCGTTTGGCGGAAAATTGCTAACTTTGTCGATGCTATGGGAATGATCGACCGACAGACAATCGACAAGATACTCGACGCCACCGAAATCGTTGACGTGGTGAGTGATTTTGTGTCGCTTAAAAAGCACGGTTCCAGTTACTTAGGCCTTTGTCCATTCCACAACGACCGATCGCCGTCGTTCTCCGTAAGTCCATCGCGCGGCATCTTCAAATGCTTCAGTTGCGGCAAAGCCGGCAATGCAGTGAGTTTTTTGATGGACCTTGAAAGTATGTCGTATGGCGAGGCACTCAAATGGTTGGCCAAGAAATACAACATCGAGGTGAAAGAGCGTGAACTTTCCTCGGCGGAGCGCGAAGCCGAAGCACAACGCGAAGCAATGTTCGCTGCCAACGAATTCGCTCTCAAACACTTCGAGTCGACGCTTAAGGACACGCCCGACGGCCGCAACATCGGGTTGGCGTACTTCCGCGAGCGCGGCATCAACGATGCCATGATTGAGAAGTTCCACTTGGGTTATTCTCTTGAACGCATCGATGATTTCTACACCAAAGCCCGAGCAGCCGGCTTCGACACCGATATTTTGGTCGACACGGGTCTGTGTATCCGCACCGACTCCGGTCGCATCTACGACCGCTTCAAGGGGCGCGTAATATACCCCGTACATTCCCTATCCGGACGCGTGGTGGCCTTCGGAGGCCGCACTCTCAGCCACGAAAAGACCGTGGCAAAATATGTCAACTCGCCCGAAAGCAAAATCTACTCCAAGAGCCACCAACTCTACGGCATTTACCAAGCGCGCAACGCAATCGCACGCAAGAAATATGCCATTATGGTCGAAGGGTATATGGATGTGATTTCCATGCACCAAGCCGGTGTGGAGAATGTGGTAGCATCGTCCGGCACCTCGCTCACCGATGGCCAAATCGCTATGATTAAGCGATTTGCCAACGAGGTAGTGCTCATCTACGACTCTGACCCAGCCGGCATCAAAGCCTCTCTGCGTGGCATCAATATGCTTATCGCAGCCGGGTTATCGCTTAAAGTGGTACTTCTACCCGACGGTGACGACCCCGACTCCTTTGCCCAAAGCCACACTTCCTCCGAAGTTGAAGAATATATCGACACACACAAAACCGACCTCATCGGCTTTAAAGTAGATATTCTCATGCGCGATGCAGCCGACGACCCGCGCCGCCGCGCCGAGGCAATCAATGATATTCTCCACTCTATTGCGCTCATTCCCAACGTGGTAGAGCAATCAATCTACCTTGATGAATGTGCCACAAAAGTAGGTGTGCCTTCCTCCACCCTCGGCATCCAACTCAAACGAATAATTCTTGAGCAACGCGAAACCGACTTTCGTCAGAAGCAACGCCAGCAAGCGCAAGCATCGCTGGAGGGTGGTGACAATCAAGGTGATAACAAGTCCGACGAGTCTCAAAAAGACTCACCGGCGGTAAATGTTACATCCGCCCCGACCTCTATTCCCAAGCAAATATTTATTGCCGAGCGCGACATCATTCGATATATCCTTCGCTATGGGATGATGTATCTTTGCGACGTTTACCCCGACGACCAAAGCGACACTCCTGTGGCAATGTCGGTAATCGACTACATCGAATGTGAACTCAACAACGACAATGTGCAATTCTCCTACGAGCCCTTCGCCCAAGTATGGCAGTTGGCAATAGAAGCGCGCAACTCGCTGTGGCTCACTTCTTTCCAAGCCCACCAGCCGGAAATTGATAAGCAATGCCAAGCGAAACTCGCTTCCGGCATCGAACAAATACGCCAAGAAGCGCTCGATGTGGGCGAAATCCAACGTCGTGAGGAGCAGCTCCATGCCGACATCGACTCGCTTCGCAATACCCTTACCGACGAATTTGCCGCCTCTTTTATCCGCGACCGCCTCTTGCGCCACGAAAGTCGCCAAATCACTGATTTGGTGGCGCAACTCACCGCCAACCGCGTGGTACTCAGCAAGATGTATCCGCGTGCCGACATACACGAAGAACTTCAAGTGCAGGTGCCATTGGCTGTCAATACCCTCAAAGGTGCCATCCTCAAACAGCAAATCCTGGACCTCACCAACCAACTCACCACTATCTCCACCGACGACCGCGCCCAAATCGACAGCGTGCTACATAAAATCAAAGAGTTGAAAGAAATAAGTATGAATTTCGACAAATTCAACGGCGAGATAGTCATAACTCCTACCGCTCGTAAATAATAGTATGTCAAGACTTTACGCATCGGTAATCATTCCACGCCCGCTCGACGGCACGTTCACCTACCGTGTGCCCGAAAACCTCCAAGCAACTATTGCGGTTGGTATGCGCGTAGTAGTGCCTTTCGGGCCGCGTCGCTTCATCACCGGCATAGTGGAAAGCATTTCACCGCTCCAGCCTGCCGACTTGTCGCAAATCAAAGATATCGACTCCATACTCGACTCCTCTCCGACTGTGATACACCCCCAAATAAAGTTTTGGCACTGGCTGTCAGATTATTATATGTGCGCAGTAGGCGACATCTTCAAAGCGGGCGTTCCCGCCGGACTGCGGGTGGAAAGCGAAAGTGTAGTTGATATCAACGACGATGCCGACCCCGCAGCAATAGCCTCCCTACCACCGAAACTAATGCAAGTGGTAGAAATTGTGCGTCGAAAGCCTCAAATAGCGCTTACCGACCTGGCCAAACTTATGGCTGTAAATTCGGCCGAAGCGTCAGTGTCGCAACTGGTCGATGCCGGCATTCTAGTGATGCACGAGTCGGTCAAATCGCGCTACACCGCCACCAAAATCGAGTTGGTCAACATCGCCATTCCACGCGGCGACTCCGACGCACTCAACGCAGCCTTCAAGGCCGTTAATCGCTCGAAATCACAGCAATCGGCATTGCTCAACATCATTAAACTAACCGGTTTTAACCGCATCGTCGAGCCACTGAGGCCCGTGGCAATTGCCACACTTTTGGAAGCGACGCCCGGAGCCACCCGCGAGCACATCAAGCAATTGGCCAAGAAAGGATTGGTGGAAATCACCACCCGCGAAGTATCTATCTTCTCCGCCATCGACAACGAGGCCCCGGCTCCATTGCCTGACCTCTCGCCGGCACAATCCTCCGCTCTCCAACAAATCCACCAATCATACCTCAACTATGCCGTCACCCTACTCCATGGCGTCACTTCGTCAGGCAAAACCGAAATCTACATTCACCTAATCGACTATATTTTACGCCAAAAGCGCCAAGTGCTGTTCTTGGTGCCTGAAATAGCCCTCACCACCCAACTCACGCGTCGCCTTCAGCGCGTTTTCGGTCAACGCGTCATCATTTACCACTCTCGATTTACCGACCGACAACGCCTCAACATCTGGCGCAGCCTCCTCAGTAGCAACGAGCCTTGCGTGGTAATCGGTGCCCGTTCCGCGATATTCCTGCCATTCAAGCAATTAGGTCTGGTTATCGTGGACGAAGAGCACGACTCAAGTTACAAACAGTCCGACCCCGCTCCGCGCTACAACGGGCGCGATGCCGCCATCGTGCTTGCCATGCTCCACGGAGCCAAAACGCTGCTCGGCAGCGCCACACCTTCAATTGAAACTTACTTTAAAGCCACCGAAGGCCACAAATACGGATTGGTGTCGCTCACCGAGCGCTATGGCCAAGTGGCTCTGCCGCAAATTGATGTTACCGACCTCAAACGCCAACGCGAACTCCGTAAAGTAGACGGCCCTCTGGCACTCGACACCATTGCCCTCGCTCGCAAAACTCTTGCCGACCATCGCCAAGCGATATTCTTCCATAATCGCCGCGGATACTCGCCACGCGCCCACTGTCGTATGTGTCAATTCATCCCTAAATGCGACTTCTGCGACGTGGCCCTCACCTATCACCGCTTCGGCAACTTCTTGCAATGCCACTACTGCGGTGCCGTGTATCCCGTGCCAAAGGTATGTCCTGCATGCCATGAGCCAACAATCGAAATCACAGGCTACGGCACCGAGCGCATCGAAGATGAGATCGCAGCTAAATTTCCCGACTCGCGTATTCTGCGCATGGATCTCGACACCACCCGTAGCAAAGATGCATACGCCAACATTATCGATAAATTTTCCGAGCATAAAGCCGACATCCTGGTGGGTACTCAGATGGTGACAAAAGGCCTCGATTTCGGCAACGTGGGTCTTGTCACCGTGGTCAATGCCGACACTGTAATCAATTTTCCCGACTTCCGCTCGGCAGAACGCGCCTTCAATATGCTTGAACAAGTGGCAGGCCGCGCCGGACGTCGTGCCGACAATCCCGGGCGCGTCATCATTCAAACTTACCAGCCCAATCACCCGGTAATTCAATTCGTGTGCAACCACAATTATGAGGGCTTCTACAACTACGAACTGATGCAACGGCGCCAATTTTTCTACCCGCCGTTCGCTCGTATCATCATCATCACTCTCAAACACCGCTCCGCAGAAGTAGTGGCTCACTTGGCTGATGAATATGCCGCGCAACTGCGGCAACAACTCGGCAACCGCGTCAAAGGGCCCATCGAACCGGCAATCTCGCGCATTGCTTCGCTTTTCATTCGCCAAATCATGCTCCGCATTGAGCCCGAAGCATCGCTTCAGCAAGTCAAAGCCATACTTCGCGATCAATACCTCCGTTTCAACGCATCGCCCGATTCACGCGCCAAAATTGCCATCCACTACGACGTAGACCCCGCCTAATCACTTCATTATAGATTTATGGCGAGTTCAGACAGCCGTTACTCGGCTGTGTCGGTCGGGAAGGGAGGCGGTGTGGGTTGGTCGGCAGGTGCAGGCTCCTGAGATGTGGGCTCTGCAGGAGCGTTGGCTTCGAGCAACTCATCTGAACGCGATTTCCATTTGCGAGGGCCGAAGATTTTCACTACATCGTCGGTGAAAATCACTTCGCGAGTCACCAGCAAGTCGGCCAGTTCACTATGACCTTTGGCATGCTCGGTGAGGATTTGCTTGGCGCGGTCGTATTGCTCTGCGATAATGCGTGACACTTCTTCATCAATGATACGCGCACGCTCATCGCTGAAGGGTTTTGCAAAGCCATATTCCTGACCTGTGGAGTCGTAGTAAGAGATATTGGGCAGACGGTCGCTCATACCGTAATAAGTCACCATTGCGTAGGCTTGTTTGGTCACTCTTTCGAGGTCGTTGGCTGCGCCAGTGGAGATGGTGCCGGTAAATAATTCTTCGGCAGCACGACCTCCCAATAGCGAGCAGAGTTCATCACAAAGAGCCTGACGCGGCACAATTTTGCGCTCTTCGGGGGCATACCATGCGGCGCCAAGAGCCTTGCCACGCGGCACAATGGTTACTTTCACCAAGGGCGAAGCGTATTGCAGATGCCAAGAGATGGTGGCATGGCCGGCTTCGTGCACGGCTATTGAGCGTTTCTCCTCGGTGGTTGTAATTTTCGAGCGTTTTTCCAAACCGCCGATGATACGGTCGATAGCGGCATGGAAGTCGGAATGTTGCACCGACTCGCGATTGTTGCGAGCAGCAATGAGGGCTGCCTCGTTGCAAGCGTTGGCAATATCGGCACCCGAGAAGCCGGGAGTTTGGCGAGCCAACTGCTCTATATCGAGGTTCGGCTCGTATTTCACATTGCGCAAGTGCACTTTGAAGATTTCCACGCGATCGGACAATTCGGGCAAATCCACATAAATTTGGCGGTCGAAACGTCCGGCACGCAACAACGCCTTATCAAGAATTTCAGCGCGGTTAGTAGCGGCCAGGATGATAATACCGGAGTTGGTGGCAAAGCCGTCCATTTCGGTAAGCAACTGGTTGAGCGTGTTCTCACGCTCGTCGTTGGAGGCTATAGCATTGCGTCCGCGAGCACGCCCCACGGCATCAATTTCATCAATAAACACAATACAAGGCGCTTTCTCCTTGGCTTGGCGGAAAAGGTCGCGCACACGCGAAGCGCCTACACCAACAAACATCTCCACAAAGTCGCTACCCGACAATGAGAAGAAGGGCACGTTGGCTTCACCGGCCACAGCCTTGGCCAACAGAGTCTTACCGGTGCCCGGAGGGCCGACCAGCAATGCACCCTTAGGTATCTTACCGCCCAAATTAGTATATCGTTTGGGGTTCTTAAGGAAGTCTACAATCTCTTCCACTTCGGTTTTGGCCTCGGACAATCCGGCCACATCGCTGAAGGTGACTTTAGTAGCATTATCGCGGTCGAACAGCATCGCTTTCGACTTTCCTACAGAGAATATTCCGGAGCCGGCACCGCCGCCCATCTTGCGCATAATGAATATCCATGCAAGAATCAGCAACAAAATCGGGCCAAACACCCAAATAATATTGCTAAAGGTGCCGGCTTGTTCATATTGCACATCCCCGCTGAAATAGCCGTTGACGCGCCATTGGTCAATTCGGTCGGTAAATTTGTCGTTCGACGGAATATCGGCCACTACCTTTGCCTTAGGCTTGGTGGACACGTTTTTCAACTCAATAGCAAATAGTTGCTTTGCATAGTCCTCGGTGAGTTCGCCTTCAGCCACTTTTTTATCGGTAAAGACCGTAATATTCTTGATGCCTTGATGCTCAACTACGATTTTTTCGAACTCAGTGAAACTGATTTTCTTCGAAAGCGCATCATCATCGAAATAGTATGTTGCGACTAAAGCCCCAAGCACTATCACATACATCCAAAATATGTTGAAGCGGAAGCCTTTTTTGTTTTTTTGTGGTGTTGACATGTTTTCTGAGAAAGAGATTTTAGCAAAACCGATCCTTAGTCAAGATCGGGAATGTTGGTTATTACAGCGTCGCTCCATAATTCTTCGAGATTGTAGCGGCGACGCACTTCCGGCAAAAAGATGTGCACCCACACCTCGCCAAAATCCATCACAATCCATTCGGAATTGCGATAGCCGTCAGCGTTAAACGGCTTGATGCGTGCATCTTGCAATAATCGCTCTTCCAAACGGTCGGCGATTGCACTCACCTGTGTGGTGGATGAGCCTTCGGCTATGATGAATGTGCCGGTCGATGCTCCGGCTATGTGTTGCATATCGACCACGGTAATAGAGCGACCCTTGCGGTCGCGTATCGCGTCGATGATTAAGTCGTTGAGATTGCTATTTTCTGTCATTAATTGTTTGAATGGTATATTTGGTACAAAGTTACGAAAAATCCCGCACTTTCGTGCCCATTTTGCGAAGTTTTATTTGAAAGAAACGCTTTTTCTCGATAATTTGTTCATTCGTAGCGCACGGTTTGCGACGGATCGATACGCGAAGCCAATCGCGAAGGGAGCGACACTATTAGCCACGAGGCCAGAGCAAAGCCTGCATTTATAGCCAATATATGCCAGAGATTGAAATTCATAGGAACATACGCTATGTAATACATCTGCGGGTCGAGCGGCAACCAATGAGTTGCGGTTTGCAACAATATCAAGCCAATTCCCACGCAATTACCTATCAACATTCCGCGCATCACCAACCGCATAGCCACAGCCACAAAGACCTCGCTCACCTGGTGGCGAGTGGCTCCGATAGCGCGCAAAATGCCAATAGTCGACACTCGGTCCAAGATAATAATAAATAAACTCGATATCATGGTGAGCGCAGCCACGCAAAGCATCAGAATAAACACTACCACCACGTTGGTATCTAACAAATCGAGCCAATTGAAAAATACCATACCTGTTTGATACACAGTATTTACCGGATGCACAGTGGATAATCCGCCGCGCTGATATTCTTCTATCAACATCGACTGAAGCGTATCAGCCAATGGCATTATCATGTCTTCGCCAATACCTTCGATATTGATGGCCGAAATAATAGTGGTATCGCTGCGCAAATGGCTCAAGCCACTATATGAGGCATACACCATCGCATCATCGTACTCACCGAAATTAGTGGAATACAATCCGGCCACATACCGTCGCCGCGCTTTGATATTTCCGTCATCGAAGAAATACAGCATCACGCGATCGCCCACTCCAATCTGCAATTTGCGCGACATTGCGGTGGAAATCACCACGCTGTCATCCGCTGCCGGAAAGCCGGGCAAAGAACCTTGCACCAGATGCTCGCGCACAAATGCCCAATCGTGGCCTGAGCCATAACCCACGCATTGCACTGCCACAAAGTTGCTATCCGTCTTTAGTATCGCTTGGCGATTTTGCACTGCCACGGCGCGAGCCGGAGCCACAGTGTGCTCCACCAAATTCCACAAGCGCGGCTCTGGCGAGAACTCGGCAGCAGTAGTCTGCGTTTCGGTGTCGTAAGGGGGCAACACCGCCACCGACGCATCAAATCCGAATATCTTGTGACGAATCTCGCCCTTGAAGCCGGTGGCTATCGCCACACATAATTCCATTATGGCCACAGCCAAAGCCACTCCGGCCACCGCTATCACCACTCCGCTGCGCGTGCTGGCTCGAGCACCTCGCCGCGTGCGCAGCCGCTTCGATATCCATACATTTAGTTTCATTTCGACCACAAAGTTACGAATTTTCCACCATATACCCAACCTATCTCTCATTCCTTTTCTTTCGGCTTTTTTGGTCAAATCATCAAAAAAGAGTAATTTTGCATCATGAAACGAATATTCTTGGCACTACCACTGCTTTTGGCGCTTTTTTGCGGCTGCCGACAATCTGAGTCCCTACCCGATGAGAAAGTAGAAACCGTGATGCTCTTCCACACGTTCCAACGTCTTAACACTACATTCTCATCAGCCCTTACTCCTTCAGAGTCGGTTGCAATCAATGCTTTTATGCAATATCGAGGATACTCTTCAATCGATTCGATGATGGCTGATCCGCGTATGTCGTTGGCGCTTCGCAGTTTTGGGCCTTTGGTGCAAACTGCTTTCAGCGACACCGCCTCCCTGTCGCGTATGGCTCAGGATATAGCTTCGCGTGCCTCCGAAGCGGGCATCAACCTCGCTTCGCGCCGCTATGTATTCGTGATTTGGAACGACACTCGCTCCATGGCGTTCGTTGATAGTATGCTTTTAATTGCCCTCAACCACTATTTAGGTGCTGATTGTCCTTATTACAAGGGCTTTCCGCAATATCAACTCGTCGCTAAAACACCAGAACAACTTCCGCTTGATATAGCCGAGGCACAAGTGGCATCGACATACCCGTTTATTGGCAAAACGGCACTCGCTCGTATGGCCTACGAAGGCGTTCTCGCCATAGCCCGTCAACGGCTCACCGGCTGCACAGAGGCGCAAGCACTCGGCTATACCGACAGTCAATGGCAAGATATTACCGAACAAGCCGGCCGATGGTGGCGCCAAATGGCTTCGCTCAAACTAATATACACATCCGACCAATTAGCCATTGACCAATTAGTGATGCCGGCGCCCTACACCGCCCCGTTTGGCATTGACGCGCCGCCGCGTTTAGGCCGCTACTTCGGCTATGAAATCGTATGTGCATGGCTCAACCGCCACGGCGACAAGCCCCTCGCCCAATTGCACTCGCCCGATTTTTATGCCAACGACCGACTATTAGTGGAGTCGGGCTACAATCCACAATAAACCCTTTTCAATCAAATCGAGGAAGGAAGCATCATATAGCCTCCTTCCTCGATTTGATTTATACGTTCCGATGTGATTTATTGAGCCATATCGGGAGCGATAAGTTTGTACCCTTTACCGTGGATGTTGATGATTTCAATCGACGGGTCGTCTTTGAGGTGCTTACGCAATTTGGTGATATACACGTCCATTGAGCGAGCGTTGAAGTAGTTGTCGTCGATCCAGATGGTCTTGAGCGCATAGTTGCGTTCAAGAATGGTATTGACATGAGCACAAAGCAGGCTAAGCAGTTCCGACTCTTTGGTGGTAAGTTTGGTCACTTTGTCTTCAATCATCAAGGTTTGCTTTTGAGTATCGAAGGTGAAAGCA